>JAZBLM010000087.1:0-14918 GCA_037033225.1 Pseudomonadota bacterium | reverse complement strand
GCACCCTGCATACCCCCACAGACAACGACCAACCAAGCCCATGAACGAGCAGACCGCCGCGCCGCAGCCCCCCGTCGACGAGAACAGCCTGATCGCCGAACGCCGCGCGAAACTGACCGCCTTGCGCGCTGAGGGTATCGCTTACCCGAATGATTTCCGCCGCGCCGACTTCGCAGGCCAGCTGCAGGCCGAATTCGCCGACGCGGGGCAGTGGACCGCCGAGGCCCTCGAGTCAGGCGAGCGCCAGGTCAGGATGGCCGGCCGCCTCATGGCCAAGCGGGTCATGGGCAAGGCCAGCTTCGCCCAGATCCAGGACGAATCCGGCCGCATCCAGCTGTTCCTCCAGGGGAGCGCGCTCGGTGACGTCTATGCCGCGTTCAAGGGGTGGGACGTGGGCGACATCATCGCGGTCGAGGGCGGCTTGACCCGTACCCGGACGGGTGAACTGTCAGTCAAGGCCACCGCGATCCGTCTGCTGACCAAGTCGCTGCGCCCCTTGCCGGACAAATGGCATGGCCTGTCCGACGTGGAACAGCGCTACCGTCAGCGGTACGTCGATCTGATCGTGACGCCGGAATCGCGCGACGTGTTCATCAAGCGCTCCAAGATCATCCGCGCGATGCGCGCGTGGCTGGACAGCCGCGACTTCCTCGAAGTCGAGACGCCGATGATGCATTACATCCCCGGCGGCGCGACGGCCAAGCCGTTCACCACCCACCACAACGCGCTGGACCTGGACCTGTACCTGCGCGTGGCCCCGGAGTTGTACCTCAAGCGGCTGGTGGTCGGCGGCCTGGAACGCGTGTACGAGATCAACCGCAACTTCCGCAACGAGGGCGTCAGCACCCGGCACAACCCGGAGTTCACCATGATGGAGCTGTACGAGGCCTATGCCACGTACACCGAAGTCATGGACCTGACCGAAGGGGTGATCCGTGACGTCGCCCGCCAGGTGCTCGGGACGTCCGAAGTCGAGTGGGACGGTGCGTCGATCGACCTGGCGCCCGCATTCCGTCGCTGGCGCATGGACGAAGCGGTGCGTCATCACAACCCGGAGATCAGCCTGGCCGACTGCACGGACCGCGAGGCGCTGCTGCGCCACTGCGAACGGCTGAAAATCCGCGTCAAGCCGTCCTACGGCTGGGGCAGGCTGCTGCTGGAGATCTTCGAGGCCACGGTCGAGCACACGCTCATCCAGCCCACCTTCATCACCGACCACCCGGTGGAGGTCTCGCCGCTGGCCCGTGCCAATGACCAGATGCCCGGATACACCGACCGGTTCGAATTGTTCATCAACGGCAAGGAGCTGGCCAATGGCTTCTCCGAGCTGAACGACCCCGAAGACCAGGCGGCGCGGTTCCAGGCGCAGGTCGAAGCGAAGGAAGGTGGCGATGATGAGGCCATGCACTTCGATGCGGACTACATCCGGGCACTGGAGTACGGCATGGCGCCAACCGGCGGCCTGGGCATCGGCATCGACCGGCTGGTCATGCTGCTGACCGGCTCCAGTTCGATCCGCGATGTGCTGCTCTTCCCGTACATGCGCCCGGAAGCCTGATCCACCCGGACCCTCGCCAGCGCCGACCGGCCTGCGGCCCTACCCTCCCGGCGGGGGCTGGAGTATGGTAGGCGCAAGGCCGTGACAGGGCCGCTGCGACCCGCGCCGAAGGGGGGAGGCGATGGGTCTCGTCCAGACGGCCGTCACACTGTGATGGCCATCATGATCCGGGAAGCGCATGGCAAGTATCGGTCAGATGCAGGATGCGGGTGCACAGAGCAGCAGGTTATCCTCGCCAACCCTGATCCCGGGGTGGTCGACCAAGCAGGCAGATGCAGCTTTGAATATCGTGATCGTCGACGATCAGACGTCCGCACGGACGATGCTGCGCCATGTCATCGAAGACATCGCGCCAGAGCTGAGCGTGCATGATTTCGGCGATCCGCTGACTGCTCTCAACTGGTGCGAAGCCCAGCCGGTGGACCTGCTGCTGCTGGACTACCGGATGCCCGAGATGGACGGGCTGGAGTTCGCACGTCGGTTCCGTCGGCTGCCGAAGCATCGTGACATCCCGGTCATCCTGATCACCGTGGTCGGCGACGAGCCGATCCGCCAGGCCGCGCTGGAAGCCGGCGTCATCGATTTCCTGGTGAAGCCCATAAGGCCGCGTGAACTGCGGGCGCGCTGCTACAACCTGCTCCAGCTGCGTCAGCAATCGGAGAACGTGAAGCAGCGTGCGCTGTCGCTGGAGCAGCGGCTGCTCGCCAGCATGCATGAAGTGGAAGAGCGCGAACGCGAAACGCTGTCCCGCCTTGCGCGTGCGATCGAATACCGTGATGCCGGCACCAGCGCGTACCTGGAACGCATGTCCCGCATCGCCGGACTGATCGCCGAGCAGCTTGGCCTGCCGGAGGAAGAGGTCAAGCTGATCGAAATGGCAGCGCCGCTGCATGACATGGGCAAGATCGCCATTCCGGACGCTGTGCTGCTGAAACCGGGCAAGCTGACCGACGAGGAACTGGTGATCATGCGGCGCCATCCGCGCATTGGCCACGAGCTGCTCAGCGGGAGCCAGAACCGCTTCATCCAGGTGGGCGCGTTGATCGCGCTGCGGCACCACGAGCGCTACGACGGCAGCGGTTATCCCGATGGCCTGGTGGGCGATGCCATCCCGCTCGAGGCGCGCATCGTGGCGGTCGCCGATGTCTTCGATGCGCTGATATCCCCGCGGCCGTACAAGGAAGCGTGGACCTTCGACGCAACGCTTGCCTATCTGTATGCCCAACGTGGACGCCTGTTCGACCCGCGGGTGGTGGATGCGCTGCTGCGCGGGCGCGCACAGCTCGAACAGATCTGTGCGGATCATTCCACCGCGTCGGCGCGCCCCGGGGTGTGAGCATGCATGCGCTGCTGCCCCGGCTGCGCCAGCGTCTGGCCCAGCGCCAGGACTCCGAACACGGGCAGCAGATCGTCCGCATCGCGCTGATCACCCTGATCCTGGCTTACGTGCTCCTGCCGGGCGTGCGCAACGACCTGCCGCATGACCAGTACGTGGGCGTGCTGGCCATCGTCCTCACCGGACTGACCCTGTCGCTGGGGGCGTTCGGCTGGCTGCTGTGGCGGCCACAGCGCTCCGATCCGAGGCGGGTGCTGGGCATGCTGGCCGACTACGGCCTGATCGCGGCAGGCATGGTGCAGATGGGTGAACCGCTGGCCTGGGTCTACATCGTGGTGATGTGGGTGACCGTTGGCAACGGCATGCGTTTCGGCAACAACTATCTGTACGTCGCGGTAGCGATGGCGATGGCCAGCTTCGGCTGCACGGCGTTGTTCACCGCTTACTGGGTGGACAACGCGCGATTGGCGTTCGGCCTCTGGCTCGGCCTGGCGGCCGTGCCGCTCTATTTCTCCACCCTGCTGCGCCAGCTGACCCAGGCGATGGCCGAAGCGCGACGTGCCAGCGAAGCCAAGAGCCGCTTTCTGGCCAACATGAGCCACGAGTTCCGCACCCCGCTGAACGGATTGGCGGGAATGACCGAAGTGCTGGCCACCACGGAGCTCGATGACGAGCAGCGCGAATGCCTGAGTACCATCCAGGCGTCCTCACGCAGCCTGCTTGCGCTGGTCGAGGAGGTGCTGGACATCTCGGCCATCGAAGCCGGCAAGCTGCGCGTCGTCGCCGAGGATTTCGCGCTGGCCGACGTGATGCAGGCCATCGGTCTGATCCTGCTGCCCCAGGCCCGGGCCAAGCGGCTGGATTACCGCGTGCGCGTGGACGAAACCGTCCCGCCGCGGCTGCGGGGCGACACCGGCCATCTCCGCCAGGTGCTGCTCAACCTGGCCGGCAATGCGGTCAAGTTCACCGACCATGGCCGGGTGGAAATACGGGTCGGGGTGGTCAGCGCGGAGTCCGCTGGCGGTGTCCGCCTGCGCTTCGAGATCACCGATACCGGCATCGGAGTTCCGCTGGCGATGCGCCCGCGCCTGTTCGAGGCGTTCGAGCAGGCCGACGTCAGCATGGCCCGGCGCCATGAGGGCACTGGGCTGGGCACCACCATCGCCAAGGGACTGGTCGAGGCGATGGGGGGAGAGATCGGCTACGAGGCCCACCTGCCGCAGGGCAGCCGATTCTGGTTCGAGGTGCCCTTCGCGCCGCCGCTGCCGGTGCACGGCGAAGCGACCCCGGCGGTGGTGGGCCAGCCGCGCGAGGCCAGCGGCAACGTGATTGCCTTCGCCGATCCCTTCCTGCGCCATCGTGCACGGGTACGCAGCATGAGCATCCTGGTCGCCGACGACCATGAAGCCAACCGCATGGTGCTGCAGCGTCTGCTGCAGAAGGCCGGCCATCGCGTGCTGTGCGTCAACGGGGGTGAAGCCGTACTGGATGCAATGGCCGAAACGGATTTCGATGCGGCCATCGTCGACCTGCACATGCCTGGCATGAGTGGGCTGGACATGCTGAAGGAGCTTCGCGTGATGCAGGCCGGGGGTGGCCCGCGCACGCCCGTGCTCGTGCTCAGCGCGGATGTCACGCCCGAGGCCATCCAGCGTTGCACGCAGGCCGGCGCCCATACCTTCCTGGCCAAGCCTGTCGTTGCGGTGCGCCTGCTTGATACGTTGGCGGACATCGCGTCCAACGGCGACCTGAAACCCTCTGCGCCGATCGTGCGCACGCTGACTTCCAGCACCGACGGCGTGCTGGATCCGGGCGTGCTGGACGAGTTGTCAGCGCTCGGGATGGGCGATGGCTTCGAGCGCGAATTCGTCCGTCAGTGCCTGGGCGATGCGGAATCCTGCATGCGCAGGGCACACGAACGCGGCGAGGCGCTGGACTGGCCCCGGTTCCGCGACGAGGCCCATGCGATCAAAGGCGTTGCCAGCAACCTGGGGCTGGTACGCGCGGCCAACCGTGCGGGCGAGTTGATGCGGATGGCGGACTGGCAGTTGAAGGCCGAGTGGCGCCAGCGGCTCTCGGTGCTGGCCGGCGCAATCAACGAAGGGCGGCTGGCCCTCGATGCGCGTGCGGTTCATCGCAGCCACCGCGGCGTTGACGAGGCCGATCCACGCTAGCATCGCGCAGGTGCTGCGACCTGGTGAAACATGCCGGCCGGTGGGCCGGCATTCCGGTTCGCAGTGGGGGAGGGCGGGACTCAGGACGCGTCAAGACCGGCGCGACGGGTCTGCGCCTTGATCAGGCGGTCCATCGTGCGCAGCGAGCGATCGCCCAGGGCAAGGGCTGAATCCACCCAGACCTTGGTGATCTCCAGCAGCTCGTCGTAGCTGACCGACTGGGCCAGATTGCGCGCGGCATTCATGGCCAGGTAGGACTGCGGAATGCGCTGGTGCTGGCGGATCAGGTCGGCGACGGCCTGCTGCCCTTCGCCCTTCTTGACCAGCACGTCGACCACGCCCATTGCGTGCATTTCCTCCGCCGAGTAGATGCGCCCGTCCAGGATGATTTTCTCGGCCAGCTGCGGGGCCACGCGCCTGCACAGGAACGAATAGGCACCCATGCCGGGGAACAGGCCGAACAGTACTTCCGGCAGGCCCATCCCGGCGCCGGCTTCGGCCACGATGGTGTGGCAGGCCAGCGCCATCTCCAGTCCGCCCCCGAGTGCATCCCCCTGGATCAGCGCAATTGATCGTACATCGCCGCCGAAGCCGGTATGCAGGTGGTGCACGCCCTCCACGCAGCGCTGGGCATAGGCCAGCAGACGATCGCGGTTGCCCTCCCGGATGAGGCGGGTGAACAGGTCCAGATCGCCGCCCAGATTGTAGGCGGTGGCATCGGAAGCAAGCACGAAGTGACGCAGGCGCCCATCGTGGCGGTTGGCCGGAGCGCGGGTTACCGCGCTCATGTAGCTCCACATTTCATCCAGCATGTCCTTGCGGCAGCAGGGGCGGATACCGGTTGCCGCATCGGCATGCATGTACAGCCAGTGCGCGGCGCCATCGGCGCTGTCCTCGGTGCGGATGGTGGTGTAGGAGCGGTTTACGGGCAGCTTTTCAATTGTGCTCATGGCAGGTTCCTCGGCATGGCGGGCCCGCTGGATGTCTGGTGGTCGGCGGGCCGAACGGGTCCACTCGCGGCGATCCTACACCGCGGCAGTCGCTGTACATGCAAAAGCCCGGGTCGTTTCCGACCCGGGCTTGGCATATTCCGCTCGTTCTCAGGTTATGAGCGCGTCATGGCGCTGCCTGACGTTTAATGCGCACTCAGCTGGCCGGGGCGTCACGCAGCTCGCGGCGCAGGATCTTGCCGACATTCGTCTTTGGCAGTTCCTTGCGGAACTCGACGATCTTGGGGTGCTTGTAACCGGTCAGGTTGGCCCGGGCGTGTTCCTTGACCTGTTCCGCAGTCAGGTTGGGATCCTTCTTGACGATGACCACCTTGACGATCTCACCGGACTTCTCGTCGGGCACCCCGACCGCAGCCACTTCCAGAACGCCCGGCATCATCGCGATCACGTCCTCCACTTCGTTCGGATAGACGTTGAAGCCGGACACCAGGATCATGTCCTTCTTGCGGTCCACGATGTAGCAGAAGCCCTGCGCATCCATCTTCGCCATGTCGCCGGTATGCAGCCAGCCATCGGCATCGATGGCGCTGGCCGTGTCCTCCGGCCGCTGCCAGTAGCCCTTCATGACTTGCGGGCCCTTGATGCACAGCTCGCCGACCTGGTCCAGGCCGAGGATGGCGCCACTGTCGTCCTTGATGCAGGCGTCGGTGGATGGAATCGGCAGGCCGATGGAGCCGTTGTACTCGGCGATCGTCAAGGGATTGATGCACGCTGCCGGCGAGGTCTCGGTCAGTCCGTAGGCCTCGACCAGCGTCACGCCGGTGGTCTTCTTCCAACGCTCGGCGACCGAACGTTGCACCGCCATGCCACCGCCAAGGGTGACCTTGAGCGTGGAGAAATCCACCTCGTCGAATCCAGGCGTATTGAGCAGGCCGTTGAACAGCGTGTTGACGCCGGTGATGGCGGTGAAGCGAACGCCCTTGAGCTCCTTGATGAAGCCCTTCATGTCCCGCGGATTGGTGATCAGATGGTTGCAGCCACCGAACTTCATGAAGACCAGGCCGTTCGCCGTCAGTGCGAAAATGTGATACAGCGGCAGCGCGGTGATGATCCATTCCTTGCCCGGCTCGATGCCCGACGCGCCGATCCAGGCCGAGGCCTGCTGCATGTTGGCCACCAGGTTTCGATTGGTCAGCATCGCGCCCTTGGCCACCCCGGTGGTGCCGCCGGTGTACTGCAGGAAAGCGATGTCGTCGTGATCGATCTCCACCTTGGGCAGTTCGTGCCGGCTGCCCAGCTTCAGGGCCTGGTTGAAGCGCACCGCGCCCTTGAGCGAGTAGTTCGGCACCATCTTCTTGATGTACTTCAGGACGAAGTTCACCACCACGCCCTTGGCGCCCAGCAGATCACCCAGACCGGTCGTGATGACGTGCCTGACCTGCGTGTCCGCGATGACCTGCTGCACGGTGTCGCCGAAATTGTCGACCACGACCAGCGCGGTGACACCCGCATCCACGAGCTGGTGACGCAGCTCGCGGGCGGTGTAGAGCGGGTTTACATTGACCACGGTCAGGCCGGCGCGCAGGACGCCGAAGGTGGCGATCGGATACTGCAGGCAGTTGGGCATCATCAGGGCGACGCGGTCACCCTTTTTCAGCTGCAGCTCGCCGAGCAGGTAGGCAGCGAACTGTTCGACGCGCGCGTCGGTTTCACCGTAGGTGAGGACCTTGCCGAAGCTGGAGTAGGCGGGGCGATCCCGGTACCTGGCCACCGAAGCGTCGAAGACGGAGGAGACCGAGTGGAACTCGTTGATGTCGATCTCGGCGGGCACGCCTTTCGGATAACTCTGCAACCAGGGACGTTCCAGGCTCATATTTCCCCCTCCAGGAATCTGTGATGTTGGCTGGGTGATGCGCCATGTGGTGACCGCATCCAGCCTTCGCAGCATACCGTCCCGGATGGAAAACGCGAAGAGGCCCGCCGGTGGCGGGCCTGTGTCGTGCGCGGCCAACGGCCCCTGGCCGTCACTACCTTGACGGCCAGCGGCCGTCACTGCCTTATTTCCTGCGGGCCGGGGTATCGCCTGCCTGGAAGTACGGCGCGGTGCTGCGCGGCAGGGGCGCCCGGCCCCGCAGTACGTCGGCCAGCTTCTCGGCGATCATGATGGTCGGTGCGTTGAGGTTGCCGGTGACGACCTGCGGCATGATCGACGCATCGATGACGCGCAGCCCATCGATGCCGTGCACGCGTCCGTGTCCGTCGACGACGGCCATCGGATCCGAGGCGCTGCCCATCTTGTTCGAGCATGACGGATGGTAGGCGGTTTCGGCGTGCTCGCGGACGAACGCGTCAATCTCCGCATCGGTACGCAGCTGGCTGCCGGGCGAGATCTCGCGACCGGTGTACGGCGCCAACGCCGGCTGGGCAAAGATCTCGCGGGTGATGCGGATAGCATCACGGAACTCGCGCCAGTCCTGCTCGTGCGACATGTAGTTGAACAGGATGCTCGGATGTTCGCGCGGATCGGTGGAGCGCACATGGATGCGACCGCGACTGGGCGAGCGCATCGAGCCGACGTGCATCTGGAAGCTGTGGTTCTTGATCGGATTGGAGCCGTTGTAGTTGATCGCAACCGGCAGGAAGTGATACTGCAGGTTCGGCCAGTCGAACTCTTCGTTGCTGCGGATGAAGCCGCCGCCCTCGAACTGGTTGCTGGCGCCGATGCCGGTGCCGTTGAACAGCCATTCGGCGCCGATCGCCGGCTGGTTGTAGAGCTTCAGCGCAGGGGCCAGCGAGACCGGCTGCTTGCACTCGTACTGCAGGTACATTTCCAGGTGATCCTGCAGATTGGCGCCGACGCCGGGCAGGTCATGCACGACGTTGATGCCCAGGCCGCGCAGCAGGTCGGCCGGACCGACACCGGAGCGCTGCAGCACCTGGGGCGACGCGATGGCACCGCCGCACAGCAGCACCTCGCGGCGGGCGTGGGCCTTCTGCGGGGCATCGTCGCGAAGCCACGCCACGCCAACCGCGCGCTTGCCCGAGAACAGGATGCGGTCGGTCAGCGCATGGGTGACGATGGTCAGGTTCGGACGCGCGCGTGCCAGGTCGAGGTAGCCGCGCGCCGTGCTGGAGCGACGACCGCGCGGCGTCACGGTGCGGTCCATCGGGCCGAAGCCTTCCTGCTGGTACCCGTTCAGGTCATCGGTGCGCGGGTAGCCGGCCTGCACGCCCGCTTCGATCATGGCGGCGAACAGCTCGTTGTTGCCGGCCTTGGGCGTGGTCACCCGCAGCGGGCCGTCGCCCCCGTGATAGTCGTTCGGACCGATGTCGCGCGTTTCCGCCTTGCGGAAGTAGGGCAGGCAATCCGCGTACGTCCAGTCTTCCAGGCCCGGCATGCTGGCCCAGTTGTCGTAGTCCATCGCGTTGCCGCGGATGTAGCACATGCCGTTGATCAGCGAAGAACCACCCAGCCCCTTGCCGCGTCCGCAGTCCATCCGGCGATTGTTCATGTGGGGCTCGGGGTCGGTCTTGTACGCCCAGTTGTAACGGCGGCCCTGCAGCGGGAACGCGAGCGCCGCCGGCATCTGGGTGCGGAAGTCCAGGCGGTAGTCGGGCCCGCCGGCTTCCAGCAGCAGCACGGTGACATCGGCGTCTTCGGTCAGCCGGGTCGCCAGCACGTTGCCGGCCGATCCGGCGCCGATGATGATGTAGTCGTATTCCTGGATGGTGCTCATGGATTTCTCCTTCTGGCGCATCGGTGCTGCGCGCCGACGGGCGGGGTGTGGGGCGGCCCGCTGCGCGGACGCTTCGGGCCGCGACGCGGGCGCCTTTGCGGCCACCGCGTCAAACAGGGGTCAGAAGATGCTGGCGTACTCGCCAAGCTCCACCTGCACGGATTTGATGCGGGTGTAATGGGCCAGGGTGGAGAGGCCGTTTTCGCGGCCTACGCCGGACTGCTTGTAGCCGCCCACCGGCATTTCCGCCGCCGACTCGCCCCAGGCGTTGATCCAGCAGATACCTGCTTCCAGGCGATGGATGATGCGGTGCGCACGCGCGATGTCATTGCTGACCACGCCTGCCGCCAGGCCGAAGTGGGTGTCGTTGGCGCGCGCGATGACCTCTTCTTCGGTGTCATACGCCAGGATGCTCATCACCGGCCCGAAGATTTCTTCGCGGACGATGGTCATCGCGTCGCTGCAGTCGGAGAACACGGTCGGCAGGACATAGGCGCCGTTGGCCAGGGCACCGTCGGTGGCACGCGCACCGCCGGTGAGCAGGCGGGCACCTTCGGTCTTGCCGGTCTCGATCAGGCGCAGCACGTTGTCCATGTGCGCGAAACTGACCATCGGGCCGAAATTGGTCTGTGCATCCTGCGGATCGCCGATGCGGATGCGCTGCACGCGTTCGACCACGGCCGCTTCGAACGCTGCCAGCATGGCGCGCGGCACGAACACGCGGGTGCCGTTGGTGCAGACCTGGCCGGAACTGAAGAAATTGGCCATCACGGCGATGTCGGCCGCGCGTGCCAGGTCGGCATCGTCACAGATCACCAGCGGCGACTTGCCGCCCAGTTCCATGGTCACTTCCTTCAGCGAGGAGGAGGCGGCCGATGCCATCACCTTCTTGCCGGTCTCCACGCCACCGGTGAAGGAGATCTTCTCGATGACCGGATGTTCCGTCAGCCATTGGCCGACCTCGCGGCCGGGGCCCTGCACGACGTTGAATACGCCGTCCGGTACGCCGGCTTCAGTGTAGATCTTCGCCAGCTCGATCACGGTCAGCGGCGTCACTTCGGAGGGCTTGAACACCATGGCATTGCCGGCGGCCAGGGCCGGTGCGGACTTCCACAGCGCGATCTGCACGGGATAGTTCCACGCGCCGATCCCGGCGACCACGCCCAGCGGCTCGCGGCGGGTATAGAAGAAGCTGGAGTCGCGCAGCGGCACCTGGCTGCCTTCGATGGCAGTAGCAAGGCCTGCGTAGTACTCCAGGACATCCGCACCGGTGACGATATCGACCGAGGTGGTTTCGCTGAGTGCCTTGCCGGTGTCCAGCGTCTCCAGCCGGGCAAGGTCGTCATTGCGCTCGCGCAGGATCTCCACCGCGCGGCGCAGGATGCGTGAGCGCTCCATCGCGGTCATCGCAGCCCACACTTTCTGGCCCTCGGCTGCGCTGGCGACGGCGCGCTCGACATCGTCCTTGTTGGCGATCTGGACCTCGGCAATGACGGCGCCAGTGGCTGGATTGATGCTCTGGAAGGTCTTGCCACTGGTGGCGTCGACAAGCTGTCCGTGAATATAGAGCTGTTGCAGGGGCAGGGTGGACATGGAAACTCCTGGAAGGGGAAAGGAAGAGGAGCGGCCCAGCGCTTATAGCGCGTTTGGCTGTAACTGGAAGTCGATGTACGCGTAGGCGATCTGACGGGCGTTGTCGGCATTGAAATCGCCGCCGACCAGGCTGCCGCGCAGCCATAAGCCGTCGATCATCGCCGCCAGGCCACGTGCGGCCAGCGTGGCCTGTTGCGGCGGCAGTGCGCGTTGGAACTGGTGCCGCAGGTTGGAATACAGGCGCTGGTCGTTGGCGCGCTGCAGGCGGGCCAGTTCCGGCTGGTGCATGCTGGCCGCCCAGAACGTCAGCCAGACGCGCATCGCCGTGCCGTTGGTCTGGCTGTCGTCGAAGTTGCCGTCGACGATCGCGCGCAACTGGGCGCGCGGGTCGTCGCCACAGGTGTCACGGAACCGCGCAACGGCTGCCTTGAGCTCGCGCAGGATCTGCCGCATCGCCGCATTGAGCAGCCCATCCTTGTCGCCGAAATAGTGCGCCACGATCCCGGTCGACAGGCCTGCGTTGCGCGCGATGGTGGCCACCGTCGCGTCTGCGAGACCGATCTCGTCGATGGTCTGGAAGGTGGCCCGGATCAGCTGCTCGCGGCGGACCGGCTCGATGCCTTTCTTGGGCATGGTCTCTCCATGGACTGCGACCGGGTGCTCCCGGAACAAGAGCCACTATACTTTTGATTGATTGAACGTTCAATCAATAAAGGCGTAGGATGCGTCCGCGCTTCCCCGCCCGGGGCCCGGCCCCCTTGATCCGGCCCTCCCCCGTGTCCCCAGGATCGATGAGACAACCCCATGTCCTCCAAGTCCCGCTCCGCCCCGGCGCCCCAGCGCCTGAACCGCTTCGTGTTCCTCAGTTCGGCCCTTTCCATCGGGGTGTTGGGCCTGCTTACGGTGCTGCATCCGCAGGACAGTGCGCGTTGGCTGCAGATCGCACAGGCTCAGGTGTCGGCCGTCTTCGGCTGGTGGTACATGCTGCTCATCGTGATCTGTCTCGGCTTCGTGTCATGGCTGGCGTTGTCGCGTTACGGCAGCATCCGGTTGGGGCACAACGAAGAGCAGCCGGCGTTCGCCTACGTGCCTTGGGTGTCGATGCTGTTCTCCGCAGGCATCGGCATTGCGCTGCTGTACTACGGTGCCTATGAGCCGCTGGACCACTTCCTGACGCCCCCGGACCAGCAGGGGGGCACCGTGGCGGCCAGCCGCGAGGCCATGGTGCTGACCTTCCTGCACTGGGGGCTGCATGGCTGGGCGCTGTACGCACTGGTCGGCGTGGCGCTGGGCTACTTCGCCTACCGCCGAGGGCTGCCGCTGGCACTCCGGTCGGCGCTTCATCCGGTTTTCGGGGAGCGCATCCACGGCCGGATCGGCGACATGGTGGATGGTTTCGGCATCCTGGCAACGCTGGTGTCCATGGTCACCAACCTGGGCATCGGCGCGCTGGTGGTGCGATCGGGGCTGGGCTATCTGTTCGAGCTGCCGGAAACGCCGCAGACGCTGGTGATCATCGTGCTGGTGATGATGGCGGTGGCCACCGTCGGTGTGGTCGCGGGAGTGGAGAAGGGCATTGCCTGGCTGTCCAGCCTCAATGTCCGGCTGCTGTGTGCGCTGCTGCTGTTCGTGCTGGTGACCGGCCCGACGCTGCACCTGCTGGACGGCCTTGTACAGAACACCGGTGACTACCTGGCGTCGTTCGTCCGCAAGAGTTTCGACATCTATTTCAACCAGCCGGATGGGCGCGACTGGCTCGGCGCGTGGACGCTGTTCTACTGGGCGTGGTGGATCGCCTGGGCCCCGTTCGTCGGCCTGTTCGTGGCGCGCATCTCGCGCGGCCGCACCATCCGCGAAGTCATCCTGGGTGTGCTGCTGATCCCGCTGGGCTTTACCCTTGCGTGGCTGTCGATCTTCGGCAACACCGCGATCGACCTGGTGCTCAACCACGGCCAGGCCGCGCTGGGTGCAGTGGCCAAGGCCGATGCGGCCATGACCCTGTTCAAGCTGTTGGAGTACCTGCCCTGGGCGCCGTACGTGGCGGGCGCGACGGTGGTGATCGGCTTCGTGCTGTTCCTGACCCCGGTGGATTCGGGCACGCTGATGATCGCCAACCTGTGCACGCGGGGTGCCGAGGACGGGGTGGAAGGCGGGCACGATGCGCCGATCTGGCTGCGTGTGTTCTGGGCGGTGGTGATCACCCTGGTCAGCATCGGTCTGCTGCTGGCCGGCAATTTCGGGGCGATGCAGACCGCCGTTGTGCTGTGCGGCCTGCCGTTCTCGTTCACGCTGGCCTTCTACATGGTCGGCCTGGTGCGCGCGCTGCGAACCGATCCGGATGCGCCGCACCGTCGTTGATCCACACGCGGATCTTCCCCTTCCGCTGGCGTCGAGCCCGGCGCGACGCTGGCTTCAGGTCGTCACGCCATGGTGCCGGGCGGCGGCGGCGCGTGCTGCGCCGTCGCGCAGCGCAGCGCCGCTTCAAGCAGCGGCACGGCCCAGTCCGGTGTCGCGCGCAGCTGTTGCAGGTCGTCTGCCGGCGGCCACTGAAGCTGGCCGTGTTCCATCTGCAGGATGCACGTGGGGTCGGGCACGTCCTCGCCTGGCGACGCCTCTTTGCTGTTGTCGTAGACCTGCAGCGCGGACAGCGATGGCATCAGGGTGATCAGGTTCTGCTGCGACAGCGGCCAGCGGCGGCGGATGTCGGCTTCATTGATCGGGTGGCCGCCGGCACGCACGCGCGCACTGACCCGGGCGATGTGCTGTTCCGGGCTGGACAAGCCGCAGAACCACATCAATACGTCGTGGGTGGCACTGGCTTCGCGCAGCAGTGCGGTGATCGAGTTGCCGCCCAGGGTGGTCTCGAAGGCGTGGTTCCGGCCTTCGGCGAGCGCCGCCTGCAACCGCTGCACCCCTTCCTGCCACGCCTGCCCATTGGCTGCAGCCTGCGGCAGGCCCAGCTGCTGGACCAGCGCGCGGGCATAGGTGTCGGGGTTGAACCAGTCCAGCCCGGCGCTACGCAGCAGGTGGCCACCGATGGAGCTTTTGCCGGCGCCGTTGACGCCTGCCAGCACATACAGGAACGGTCGCACGCTCAGTAGCCGGTGCCAGCCTTGACGCTGCCGTTCAGGCGGGCAGGGCGGCGCAGGAGGTCGCGGGCGCGTTCACCGGCCTGCGCCTGCTGCAGAACGGCCAGGCGTTCATCGAAGCCCTGGCGCAGGGCGGTGAGGGCCGGGGATTGGCCGCGCAGTTCATCCAGCGACTGTTCCAGCGCTTCCACCTTGGCCTGCAGGGCGCGGTACTGCTCGGCGGAGATGATCACGGCCTGCGGTTCGTTGTGGTTGGTCACTACCACCATGTGTTGTTCGCGGACTTCCTGCATGACCTTGCGCCAGTGTTCTTTCACCGACGAGGCTGTGGTGCGGGTGAGCTCGGTGATCGGTTCGAAATTGATCGGGGCGTGCAGCATGGTGGACTCCGCAGGTGTTCCGTGTTGCCCAGCTTACGCCAGTGTCGTCCGATTTATATGAATTGTCCAAAATGGGAATTAATCATTTTTCCGGGTGGCGC
>JAZBLM010000086.1:0-15246 GCA_037033225.1 Pseudomonadota bacterium | reverse complement strand
AAGCTGAGACCCTGACCCGCACGATGACGGAGGACGACGGACAGCTTACCGGCCTGGTCACCCACGGCAGGCTGGATCTGGGCAAGCGTCCGTCGCGGGCGTACGTCATGGTCAACGGCAACGAGAACCATGTCGATGGCGGACTGGACGATCTGAAGCAGGCACGCAGGGATCTCGGCGCAGGTGCGTCGGGGTTCTGGTTCCGTCACGGCAGCGAGCGTTACGTCGTGCGTGATCCCGCGCTGTTGACCGAGGTGCAGGCCGCCTACGAGGAAGCCGCGCGCGTCGGGCGCCAGCAGGGCGAGCTTGGCAGGCAGCAGGGTGTGCTGGGCCGCCAACAGGGCGAACTGGGCCGACAGATCGGCGAACATGCCAGCGCAATCGCACAGCAGGCCTTGCAGGCATCGGGCATTGCGCGGTCCGGGCGTGACGCAGGCGGACGCCTCGACATCAATCGCGATGGCGCAGCGCAGGCCGCGCGGGCAGGTCGGGCGGATCATGATGCGGCGCTGTCGCGCCTGGCTGAGCGGCAAGCCCTGCTTGGGCAGCAGCAGGCATCGCTCGGCAGCCAGCAGGCCGCGCTCGGCAGCCAGCAGGCCGCGCTCGGCAAGCGCCAGGCCGATCTCCAGGCACGCGCGTCCGCACTCGCGCGACAGGTCATCGACCGGGCACTGGCCGAAGGGCGCGCGGTCAAGCTGTAACGGCGTGCAGAGGGAGCAGGATCACCCTGCTCCCGTCATTGCGCGGCTCAACCGCAGCTGGCACCTTCGATGCGGTTGTTGGCATCGACGCGCATCGTCAGGCGATCCTCGCGGAAATCCATGGTCACCGCCATTCCCGGCTTTACCACCCGCGCATGGCGGGCGCCGGAATCGCGTACTGCCTTGTCCACCACATCCTGGCTGGCGGTCTTGCCGACCAGCGCCGAAAGCCCGTCCGGACGGCAGGTCGCGGCGCCTGCAGGGCCGACGCCGGGACCCGGGTGGGGGTGCGGTCCCGGACCGGCCACATGGGGCGGCGGCGGGGGCGGTGCAGGCGGACCGGCGGATGGCGCGGGCGTGCTGCTGCAGGCAGCCAGGGGCAGCAGGCAGCCGAGCAGCATCCAGTGGGTAGTACGCATGAAAGACCTCCGGATCGGATGAACGAATGACCGGACCATCAGGCGCCATGCCACGTCAACGGCGGGTAAATCCGCCCATGCACCCGTTCATCCCTGCAGCGGATGGCAGTTCACCGGGGGCGGCACATCGGCCTGCGCCTGCTGCTCCACCAGCGTCAGGAACAACTGCGCCAGGGTCACCACGTCCTGATGGTTGTGCTCGGCTACCCGCCGCAGGTTCACGGCATCGCCACCGCGCAGGAAGCGCAGCCAGGCCGAAGGCGCCTCCGAGCCGGGCAGATCGTCCTCGCGCACGACCTTGAGCAGCTGCCGTTCGATGGTGGCCAGGCGACAGTTTTCCCACACCCCGCGGTACCGGCGGCGGGTCGGATACAGCAGGTCGACATGGTCCAGCGCACTGATCGGATCACCCTGCCGGGCCAGCCGGTAGCGGGTCTTCAACAGCGGCGCGTCATAGCTGCGCCCGTTGTAACTGGAAAACACGGTCGTGGGCGACAACCAGCCGGTGAACGTGCGCAGCATCGCAGTCTCGGCGGCCATCGTGGAGATCATCAGCTGGCGGATGCGCAGGCCGCTGCCGCGATGCGGGCAGGCGTGCCAGTCGGCGGCGCCGATCATGAAGGCCCGCGTACCCGTGCCTCCCGCAAGGCCCGTGGTCTCGGTGTCGAAGAACATCAGGTCGTGCGGGTCCACGTGCTGCTGTTCGCGCTTGGCAAACGCGAGTGAGAGCGGCGCCTGTGGAATGTCCTGCTGGATGAAGGATTCGATCAGGTGCAGCCCGGGCGCGATCTCGTCGCCCGGCAGGTGGCGGTCCAACGTGCGTCCGCGCTGCTCCGCGGCGTGTCCGTGGCTTCGGCCGCGCACACCCAGCAGGCGGCGCAGGCCGCTGGAATCGGCGACCTGCCGCGGTGCGGCCGTGACGCCGTTCGGCTTGTGGCGGATCTCCTGCTCCACCCATGCGAACACCGAGCGCGCCGGCGGCGGCTGCCGCGCATCATTGGCCGCCGAAGGCAGTTCCGGCGGCACGGGCTGCGCGGCCGCCGGGGTCGACGATGCCGGCGTCACCGCTTTGGCATCGCCCGCCTGCCGACGCAGCAGGCGCAGTCTGTCCGGGCTGACACTCACGGCGCGACCAACGCCACGGCATCGCGCAGACTCACCACCGCATCCGGTACCTGCGCGCACGCCACTGCATCGAACAGGTCCAGCACCCGCAGCGACAGCGCGCGCGGGGTGGTGTCGTCGGCTTCCTGCGCGGCCAGTACCGGGCCCACGCAGGCCGGGCAGCCGGCCTTGCAGTCACAACGCTGCACCAGCTCGCGCGCGCGCTGCACCAGCTCCTGCTGGCGCGTCCACAGCGGCTCGCTGAGGCCGACGCCGCCGGGGAAGTTGTCGTACAGGTATACCGTCGGCACGAACTGCTGCAGCAACTCGACCGCGCCGGGTTCGCCTTCTTCGCCACGCAGCTGGCCGCGCCCGGTCTGGTCGGCGATCGCAAACCAGGCGCCGTCGCCGTTGCCGACCGCCTTCTGCAGGTCGCGTGCGTCGGCCATCACCGCCACGGTCGAAACGATATGCAGCGCGTAGGCCGCGCCGAGGAAACCGTCCAGCGCGTCCTGTCTGCTGGCGAAGGCCCGCATCAGCAGTGCCTGCGGCAGCTGCCACCAGACGGCCGTGGTATGCAGTTCCTGGTCGGGCAGGTTGACCGGACCGTAGCCGATGTTCTCGTGGGTGTAGTAGCGGATCTTCTTGTAGCCGGCCACGCGCCGCACCACGTGCACCTCGCCGTGGTGGCTGTCGCCGCGCCCGGCCGCGCCGCCGTCGAAGCGGTCCAGCACCTTGAGCTTGGTGAAGTCGATGCTGTCGGTGTAGTAGTCCACGTGGGTACGGGTGACGTAGGCCTTGCGCCCTTCCCAGTCCAGTTTCTCGACCTGGTACGGGGTGCTCTGCACCATGTGGATCGCGCCCTCGTACAGGGTGAGCGCGGCGGCGGAATAGTCCACCTCGGCGATGATCTGCTGCTTGCCGTCGGTCTTGTCCACCACCACGAAATTGCCGTCGGCCACCGAGCGCAGGCTCACCGCGTTGGCCGGGTAGCTGTCGGCGATCCACTCCCAACGGTCGCCTTCCTGGTGCACCACCTCGCTCTCGGCCAGCGCTTCCAGGAACACCGCCGGATCCACCGGGCCGAACGCCTCGCCGGCGACGAAGGTCAGCTCGAACGCGGCGCAGCGGATGTGGTCGAACAGGATCAGCGGCTGGTCCGGGGCGATGCGCGCGTGTTCGGGCGAGGCATCGGCGAAGAAGTCCGGATGCCGCACCACGTACTGGTCCAGCGGCTGCGAGCTGGCCACCATCACGCCCAGCGCGGGCTGCTGGCGCCGGCCGGCGCGGCCGAAGCGCTGCCAGGTGGCGGCCACGCTGCCGGGATAACCATTGAGGATCACCACGTCCAGGCTGCCGATATCCACGCCCAGCTCCAGCGCCGAGGTGCTGACGATGCCATCGATCTGGCCGGCGCGCATCGCCCGCTCGGTCTCGCGGCGCTCGGTCGGCAGGTAACCGCCGCGGTAGGCACGGATGCGCGGCGGCTTGCGCGGGTCGTGGTCGAAGATGTCCTTCAGGTACTTGGTCAGCACCTCCACCATCAGCCGGGTTTGGGCGAACACCAGGGTCTTCAGTCCGCTCTTGATCGCGATCCGCGCGATGCGGTTGCTCTGCGAGCGCGCCGACGCGCGCAGGCCCAGGTCGGCGTTGACCACCGGCGGGTTCCACAGCAGCACGTGCTTGTCGCCCGACGGCGCGCCGGATTCGGTGATCGCATGCACGCGCTGCTCGATCAGCGCCTCGGCGTGCGCGCGCGGATTGCCGATGGTGGCCGAGCACAGGATGAACTGCGGGTTCACCCCGTAGAACGCGCAGATGCGCTTGAGCCGGCGCAGCACGTTGGTGACGTGGCTGCCGAACACGCCGCGGTAGGTATGGATCTCGTCGATCACCACGTAGCGCAGGTTCTCGAAGAACTGCGCCCACTTGGTGTGGTGCGGCAGGATCGCCTGGTGCAGCATGTCCGGGTTGGAGACCACGATGTCGCCGTGCAGGCGGATGGCCTGGCGCGCATCACCGGGCGTGTCGCCATCGAAGGTGAATGCCTTGACTCCCAGGTCACCGGCACGGTTCAGCTCCAGCAGTTCCGCGACCTGGTCCTGCGCCAGCGCCTTGGTCGGGAACAGGTACAGCGCCTTGGCCTTGCCCTGCATCGCCGCGCTGACCACCGGCAGGGTGTAGCACAGCGACTTGCCACTGGCGGTGGGCGTGACGATCGCCACGTGCTCGCCGCGCTGCGCCGCGTCCCAGGCCTCGGCCTGGTGACTGTAGAGCTGTTCGACGCCGCGTGCCTTCAGCGCAGCAGCGAGTGCCGGGGGCACGCTGTCCGGGATCGGCGCATAGCGGCCCTCGCGTCCGGGAATGGCGAAACTGCCGGTGATGCGGTCGTGGTAACGGCGCTGCAGGCGGGTGCTGAGCAGGGCGCCATCGCGCGCAGGCAGTCCGTCACGGGTGGCAAGCTGATGCTCGGCATCGGCGGTGCGCTTGGCAAGTTCGTAGGCCATGGGGACACGGAGTACACGGGAGCAACATGGCACCACAGATGGGTCTCAGCGTGTGAGACGGAGCGACGCCGAGCGGTGAACCATTCATCGCCTGCGCGGCGCGCTGCAGGCAAGGACACCCATCCCGGCCAACGGAATATGAAGGTCGACTGCGTATGCTCGCATGCAGGACCCGACAGGCAGGAGCCCATGGCTGGATCACGATGCGCACGACACGTCATTCTGCTGGGCGGGATGCTGCTGGCGGCGAGCACGCACGCGCAGCAGGTCGGACCGGCAGACGCGCCTCCATCCGATCCGCCGCCGCCCGCTGCCGCTGTGTCCGTTGGGCCGGATATCGCGGCACCCGCGCAGGACGTCACGACCTTGGGCGAGGTGCGTGCACTCAGACCCGAAGAAGATCAGCCGCTCGACCTGTATCGCTTCAGAAGCCCGGTACGTGTGCAGGAAAACCGCTTCAGCCGTGACTGGAGCGAACCGCCCACGCCCGAGCAGGTCAGCGTGGGGGGCGGCTACATCATGATGGGTGTGGTCAAGGGCGCGATCGCCGCAGCCAAGGGCATCAACAAGCTCACCGGCGGGCCCGATCAGATCCAGTCCGCCATCGCCCGACCGCCGCCCGCACTGAGTGCCGAGCAGCAGCGACGCGCCCTGCAGTTCTGCGCACAGCAGGAAGGGTGTGGCGCACGACCGTAGGACCAGGCGTTATCCTGCCGACCTTTCCTTCCGGCCTGACCCGATGTTGCTGCGCTCCCTGCTCCTGCTCGCCACGCTGAGCCCGCTCGCTGCTTATGCCGGTGAACTGGCTGACGAAGGGTCGTGCCGCAATGGGGCATTCCCATCGCAGCAGTCCGGCTTCGCGCTGGCGCGGGTCGTCGGCACGCCGCGCCTGTACCTGCTGGGTGACATGGACGGCTGTCCGGCCAAGGGTGAGCCCGCCTGCCGCCAGCGCAGTTACGTGGTGACGGGGGATACGGTGGTGACCGGGCGCGACCACGGCGTTCATCGCTGTGTGTTTTTCCCGAACGCGGTGGGTGGAAGCGCGGGTTGGGTGGACCGCGCCCGGCTGCAGGCGCTGCCGCTGCCGGTTCCCACGCTGCAGGCGTGGGCCGGCGACTGGAAGGACGGTGACAACGAACTGCACATCCAGGCGCGCGATGGCCGACTGCAGGTGCAGGGCGACGCCTACTGGCCTTCGGCCAACCCGACGCCTGCACAGCGCCCCTATGGACCCAACATGGGACAGCTGGAAGCGCAGGCGGTGCCGCGCGGTGCAGTCGCCGACTTCCACGACGCCACCTGCCACGTGCAGGCGCAGGTGCTGGGCGATGTGCTGGTGGTCTCCGACAACGCCGAGTGCGGCGGCATGAACGTGCGCTTCAATGGTGTCTACCGGCGCAGCGGCACGCGCTGACTTCAACATCGGCCGATCCACACTGCACGCTATGCGGGCGAGACGGCCGATGCGCGAAGACGTCCATCCGCGGTGGTCGGCATTCGATCCTCGGCGTCAGCGGCGCCGTTCCAGCCACCACAGCAGCGACGCGCACAGTACGAAGGCCAGCCACCAGGGCCAACGCGGTCCGGGCACCCGCTGCGTCGCGCGGGAACTGGTGGTGGCGGCCATCGCCAGCCGCTTGGAGGTCGCATCGATCACCGCCTGCCGATGCAGCATCGGGGCGTCCTTTGCATCGAACACGTAGCGCCACGCGATGCGGTCACCCTGCTGCAGCCGATGCCAGCCGGACGTGCGTGGCCACCAGGCGGCACAGCGCATCGCACCGCTGGCGGGATCAGCCGGCAGCGGCGTAGCGCGGCCGTCCGCGTCGAACGCACGCAACCCGGCCTGCGCACCGCACAGCGTGTGCCGCTCGCCCAGCCAGGCCAGCGGCTGCGGTGACCACAGTCCGTCGCCGCCAGGCTGTGCCCGCGCCAGCGTGGCGAAGACCTCGCTCCACAACTCGCCATGGCGCTCCTCGCGGCCCGCCAGCACCCAGCGCCAGCTGTCGGTCAGCGGCAGCAGGCCGACGCGACCGCGGCCGGATGCGCGCCAGCCACCGATCGCACGGCCGCTGCGATCCTGCAGCAGCCCCTGGCTGCCAGGTACCTGCAGCGCCAGCTGCTCGAGCCCGGGCAACGCCGCGGTGTGCGAGCTGCGGTCAGCTTCCTCGCCAGCCGGCGTGGGCAGCGTGCTGCCCGCCTGGGGCCCGCGGCGGGCCTGCAGCGTCGCCGCATCAACCTCGCCGGGCAGTTGAACAACCTGGCTGCTGGCATCGCCCTGCACCGGAAGGCCCAGCCCGCCCAACCGCTGGCGGGCGCTGGGCGAGGGGACGCCCGTCGTGCGCACGAGCAGTCCCATGCCCTCCCGCACGGCTTGACGCACGGCGGCGAACTGGCCGGCACTCAAGGCGGCCAGGCTGCGTTCGTCGAGCAGCAGCAGATCGGCGCGGGCCAGCGACGCGGCGTCCAGCGCGACCACGCCATCGCCGATGCTGAGCCCGGCGCCCGTGTCGGCCTGCAACTGCACGGTGAGGCCGGCATCGGTCGCCCAGCGCCGCAGGTATTTCCACTCCGGTCCCGGCGCGCTGGCACGCGCCAGCAACCGGAGGCGGGGCACGGCACGCGTCTGCTGCGGCACCGGAATGCTGTCGACGACGTGGCCTTGTCCATCGAGCAGGCGCAGGCGGAATACGCTGCGCCCCTCGGCGCGTGCGGTGCCGCTGAGCCGCACGCGGCCCTCGGCCGTCAAGGGCGCGCGGTCGACCACCGCGCCGGCCGGGTCGAGCAGATCGGCCTGCGCTTGCGATACACCCCGGGCCTGCGCCATCACGGCCACGCGTGCCCCGGGTGCGGCATCGGCCGGCGGTTGCAGGGCGATCCAGCCGCGCGGCGCAGGAGCGGCCAGCCAGCGCGTGTCGGCAGGCAGATCGGTATCGCGGTCCCGCGCGGCCAGGCCGGCACCGACCAGGGTGACCGTAGAAGCGGGATGGCGCCGCAACGCGCTGGCGAGGTCGGGCATGCGCTCCACACCGGCCATCGCGGCGGCTTCCGGAAGCAGCACGCGTGTTCCACCGACCGGCAGCGCACCCGCCGCGGTCGCATCGGCACCGATCACCACCAGGCCGCTCAGAGGCACGCGCTGCGATGGCGGCAGCAGGCAGGCGTACAGCAGGCCTGCGGCCAGCGCCTGCAGCACGACCACCGCGACCTGGCGGCCACGGTGCGGGTGCGGGCGGCGCAGCACGCGCACGCTGGCGATCAGCACGACCGACGCCAGTGCGACGGCGACCCACAGGGGCATGGCAGGGACGCTCATGGCGAAGGCTCCAGCGCGTCAAGGTAGCGTTGGCCCATCGCATCGGCGGCACTGCGCCGCATCACCTGCGGCAGCGGGCGTTGCAGCGCGCGCCACAACTGGGCGCGCAGGCGCTGGCGGCAGGCGACACAGCCGGGGTCGATACGGAGCTGTTCGATGGCTGCGGCCAGGTCGAGTGCGTCGGGCAGGAATGCGGCGTTGCGCTGCTGCCACCGGGAAAGCGCATCCAGGTCCGGCGTGCCACCCCCGTCGCCGAGCTGCTGCCACGCCTCGATCATGGCTGGGTCCGGTGGCACACGGGCGACCAGTGGCAGTACGCGGCTGTCCAGCCCGGCGCGATCGCCGCCGAGGCGCCGGCCCTCGTCGATCGGCGGCAGTTCCGGACCGACGCGCGCCAGGTAGATGCGTTCGGCCTGCTGTACCTGCTTGATGAATGCCAGGGCCTTGTAGGCGAACGGCAGCGCCTGCTCCGGGCGGCCCTGGCGCAGTTCGCCTTCGGAGGACCACATCTGGTCCAGTGCCGCCTTCAGCGTGGCCCGGGTCTGCGGGTCGAGCAGCGTGGCGGCCTCGGCATGGTCGTGGGTGTGGCCGTACTCGGAGAGCACGTCGGTCGCGCTGCCGAACACCGGTGGGGCATCGCCTGCATCCGCGCCGCCATGGTCGTGGCCGTGTTCGTCATGCGCGGCCGCCCCGGACCCTTGCGCGTGCTCGTGCTCGTGCTCGACGTGCTCGACGGCGGCGGGTACATCGCTGGTCGGCAGGTCGCTGGTCGGCGGTGGCTTGGGCGCGCCTTCGCTTTCCTCGCCCAGGAACTGCCCGTAGCGCAGGCGCAGGATGCGCTGGTCGACGCCGATCGCATCGCTGCGCTTGATGAAGACATCGGGCGCAAGGCTGCGGCGCTCGCGGATCAGCGCTTCGGCATCGATGATGATCTGGCGCTGGCTGCGGAAGTACGCGGGCAGGGTCTTCTTGATCCGTCCCTCCAGCTCGGCGCCCAGCACGGCTTCGGTACTGGGCAGGCGCAGGATCACGCTGCTGCTGCGCCCGGTCTGCGGGCGCGGCACATGGTTGTCACGGACTTCCAGCTGCGCGATGACATCGTTGCCGGCCTGCGCGCCCAGCGCCGCCAGGTCCAGCGTGTGCGAAAAGCGGCGCGCGCTGGCCTCGCCAACGCCGGCGAGCTGGATGCTGCGCCGGACGAAGGTGATGTTCTCGCCGCTGCCCTGGGTGGTGGTGACCGACAGTGTGGCCTGCGGAGCCACGGCATGATCGTCGCTGGCTTCAAAACGCAGCGTCCACTGCCGCTGGCCGCGTGTGCCGAGCACCAGGCTTGCGGCGGGCTCGAGCACGCGTACTGTCGGCGCACGGTCTGGCACGACATCCAGTCGATGCAGGCGGGTCGCCGCCAGCGCGGGCTCGCTGACCACCCGATACAGCACGGGTGTGCGCGCGATGTCCCGTGCCTGCCATTGGCCATCGCCCTCGGTCAGTTGCAGCCGGCGACCATCATGGAACTGCAGCCAGGCCTTGGCCGGTGCACGATCAAACTGCAGCGACCATGCCAGCCGACTGTCGGCGGGGACCTTCGCATCCAGGCCGTTCTGCGTCCGTGTCGGCTGTCCGGTGTAGGCCGGGGCCTCGATGCGCAGGCGCGTCGAGCGCAGCTGCAGGGGCCCGGCGGGACCGGCACCGGAAGCGGGCGTAACGGGCGTTGTCGCCGGAGCCACGTGCTGCGGCCAGCCCAGCACCAGCAGCGCAACGGTGATCGCGCCCACCCAGCACAACGCCAGCGCAGCGCGCGGCCAGGGCGCCCTGAACCCGGGCACAGCACGTTCGAGTGCGGCCAGCACACGGGCACGCTGGCGCTGCTGCAGCGGATTGAGTGCAGTGGTGTCGGCGAACAGCAGGTCGGCGCTGTCTTCGCTGGCGCCGCTGTCGTCGAGCCGGCGCTGCAACCAGCGGCGGTCCAGCCGACGTGCAGCTGCGATGGCGGCCGCACCGATGGCGAGCAGCGCAACGGTCGCCACGACAGTGGCGGCATCAAACCCGGCCACGCGCAGCGCCACCGCAGCGGCCGCGATCGCCCAGGGCAGCCACAGCAGCACCACGATCGCCGCGCGCCGACGTCGTGCCGACCGCCAGGCCTGCTGCAGCAGGCTCATGCGACATGCCTCCGGCGAGCACTGCTGGCCATCCAGCGTTCCAGCGCGAACAGCAGCACGATCACCATCACCAGCCAATGCGCCAGTTCGCGCGGCAGCGGCGCGGATAGGGGCAGGGCGGTGCGGATCGGTTCCTGGTCGCGGGCATCGCCGATACGCGGGGCTGGCTGTGGCTGCAGGGCCAGCAGCAGGGTGCGGGCCAGCCCGGCATCGCGCAGTGCCGGGTTGCGGGCGCTGTCCCATTCGCCGGGCAGGTGCAGCACGCGGCCGTGGCCGACGCGCTGCTGCCACAGCACCGGCAGCCCCTCCGCATCCCGTGCCACCACCTGTGCCGGCGTTGGCGGACGCGCGCGGCTGAGCACGCTTCCGCCCTGCCGCAGCCATGCCTGCCAGTGCGCCGGCAGCGCGCCTTCGCCGCTCCACACCGCGATCTCACCGGCAGCGGGAACCGCATCGGCCCCCAGCGGCAGCGCCGGCGACGGCGTGCCCCATGCCCGCTGCACGGCACGCAGCCACCGCTGTGGCGGCGCCGCCGCGTCCGGGTACACACGCAGCACTGGCGGCGGCGTCGCGGTCACCGGCGCGCGCTCGTCTACGGTGTGGGTCTGCCATTGCACCGGGCGCGACAGCTGCACGCGTGCACCGTCCAGGCCCGGCAGGGGATCGGGCACGTGCACGGTCAGCGCAGTGCCGGGCGGCAGCTGGGCATCGAGTTCGCGCAGCAGGCTGGCAAGGTCGGCTGGGCGCCCCGGCATCGGTTCGGCGATATCCGGGAAGCCCGGTGCCAGCCAATGCCAGCCACGCACCTGGGGACCGTCGTGCAGGGCCCGCGCATCCAGGCCTGGCGCAACCACCGTCCAGGCTGCAGCGACCGGGCGTGGGCCGACCAGCGCCGGGCGTGCCAGCAGCAGCGCCAACGCAGCGAGCAGCAGCAGGCGGACCAGCAGCAGCGGCCAGTCGTCGAAGCGGATCCGCTGCCGCGGCCGCACGTGCGCGCGCAGCCAGCGCAGCGCGGCGAAATCCAGCGGCGTGTACGGATGCCGGCGCGCAAGGTGGATCAGCAGGGGCAGCAGCCAGGCGGCCAGCGCGGCCAGTCCAAGCGGGAACAGCAGGGTCATGCACCGCCCCGCTGGCCAAACAGAACCTGCAGCGGCTGGTCCAGTGGCTGGTCCAGCCAGGCCGTGGCGCTTGCGATGGCGCTGGCCTGCAGCCGCGACTGCAGCTCCGCACGCGCCTGCGCAAAGCGTTGCAGGTAGTCCGAGCGGATCGCAGCGCCATCACCCAGCAGTTCCTCGCCGGTCTCCGGGTCGCGGAATCGATGTCCGGCATCGAATGGAAAGTCGCGCTCGTCCGCGGTCAGCACCTGCAGCAGTGCCACCTCGCGGCGCGCGCTGGCCAACTGCTCGAGCAGCACGATGCCCGCTTCGTCGAAGCCATCACCGATGGCCAGCAGCAGGTCGCCGGGGCGCACCCGCTCCCACAGCGGCCGCAGCCGGTCTGGAGCCGGCCACGATCCGCGCGCCTGCACCGCCTGCAGCTGCAGGTGCACGCGGTCGCGCTGGCGGGCGCCCTGCGCCGCCGGGACAAGCTGCAGGCCTTCACCATCGATCACCAGCAGGCCGAAGTGGTCGCCCTGCTGCAGGGCCAGCTCGACCAGGCAGGCGGCCAGCTGCCGCATGTGGTCCAGCCGGCTGCGGCCCGCGCCGCCGCGGTCACGCTGGCCCGCCGAGGCGGTGGCATCGAGCAGCAGCCAGGCCGTGATCGGGCTTTCGCGTTCGGACTCCCGCACGAAGAAGCGGTCCGAGCGGGCATAGAGCTTCCAGTCGATCTGGCGCAGTGCATCGCCGGGCTCGTAGGCACGGTACTGGGCGAACTCGAGGCCGGCACCGCGGCTGCGGCTGGCATGCTGGCCGATGCCGCTGGCCCCGCTGGCGCGGCGCGGTCGCAGCCGCAGCGCACGCAATCGCGCACGCAGATCGACCGGCAGGGTCAGCGGGGCGGCGTCGACCATGCCTGGTCAGCCCGGGAAGGGCACGGCCTGCAGCAGGGCGGCAACGACGTCGTCGGCGCGCTTCTGTTCGGCTTCCGCGGTGAATGACAACAGCAGGCGGTGGCGCATCACCGGCGCGGCCAGCGCCTGCACATCCTCGCGCGTGGCAGCGAAGCGACCCTGCAGCAGCGCACGGGCCTTGGCCGCCAGCACCAGGGACTGCCCGGCACGCGGACCGGCACCCCACTTCACCCACTGGTTGATCGCGGCCGGCGCGCCCTCGCCGGGGCGGCTGGCGCGCACCAGCCGCGTGATCCACGCCAGCACATCAGGGCTGACGTGCACCTGGCGGACGGCGGCCTGCAGTGCGATCACCGCGTCGGCATCCATCACTTGCGGCACCGCCTCCGCAGCGCCGCCGGTGGTCTGTTCAAGGATCCGGCGCTCTTCGTCCTCGCTGGGGTAATCGACCAGCACATGCAGCAGGAAACGGTCCAGCTGGGCCTCGGGCAAGGGGTACGTACCGGCCTGTTCGATCGGGTTCTGCGTGGCCAGCACGAAGAACGGCGCGGGCAACGCGTAGGTGGTGCCCGCGTAGCTCACCGTGCGCTCCTGCATCGCCTCCAGCAGCGCAGCCTGGGTCTTGGGCGGGGTGCGGTTGAGCTCGTCGGCCAACAGCAGGTTGGTGAACACCGGCCCCTGCTGAAACCGGAAGTGGCGATGGCCGGTGCCATGGTCCTCTTCCAGCAGTTCGGTGCCCAGGATGTCACTGGGCATCAGGTCCGGGGTGAACTGGACGCGCCGGAACTGCAGCTCAAGGGCCTGGCCCAGCGAGCGCACCAGCAGCGTCTTGCCCAGGCCTGGAGCACCTTCCAGCAGGCAATGGCCGCCGGCCAGCAGGCCGATCAGCAACTGCTCGACCACGCGGTGCTGGCCGACCACGGCGTGGGCCAGCGCGCCGCGCAGGGCATCCAGGCGTGGCAGCAGGGAATCGAGGTCGGGGGTGCTCATGCGGATGCCTGTCCTGTCAGTTGTTCAACGCGTACATCACGATGTTGACGCCGAAGCGGGTGTTGTCTTCGGCGAGGAAACGCTTGTTGCGCCAGTCGTAGTCCCACTCGCAGCCGTAATCCTTGTTGCTGTAGAGCAGGCCCAGGCGTCCATCGACCTCGATGCCCTTCAGGTAATCGTGGACGAGATCGTCGCCCCATCCGTTCAGTTCGAAGCTGGTCGCCGGCGGACCCTCCGGGAAACGGAAGAAGCTGCGATACAGCGCATGCGAGTTGGGCAGCTTCTGCAGCGCCTTGGGTCCGAACAGGCGGCCCATCTGGGCCTCGAACGAGGTGGCGAACAGGCCGTCGATATCGTGGTTGCAGTCATCGACGAAAACGAACCCGCCGTTGCGCACGTAGCGCACGAAGTTCTGCCGTTCGGCGGCATTGAACTCCACCAGCGTATGCCCGGCCAGATAGCAGAACGGCGCCTCCAGCATGCGCGGGTCGGCCAGTGCGATCACGTGTTCCTTCGGATCCACGCGCAGCGAGGTGTAGTCGATCAGTGAGGTGATCAGGTTGGACGGCATGCGCGCGTCCACGTCCCAGTCACCGGAATCGTACTGCAGCCGGGTGAACCAGAAATCGTAACGCGAACCGCGCGGGCCTGACTGCGCCAAGGCTGGGAGTGCGGCCGCTGAAGCGGCCGCGGTCAACCAGCGCAGGCAGGCCCGGCGATCCATCAGACCGCGTCGGACAACGAGGTGAAGGTGAAATCGCGCAGGCGCATCGGCGGGATCATCATCACGAAGTCCGACTCGTCACCGGCCACGCGCACCGGCTTGCCCAGCTCGTCGATGTTGTTGAGCATGATCACCGGGGATTCGTTGAAGCGGAAGTTCTTCACCGGGTGCTTGATCTGGCCGTTCTCGATGTAGAACGTCCCATCGCGGGTCAGGCCGGTCAGCAGAACGGTCTGCGGATCCACCATGCGGATGTACCAGGTACGGGTGACCAGGATGCCCTTCTGGGTACCGCGGACCAGGTCGGCCGTGCTCTTGTCGCCGCCGCTCATCAGCAGGTTGCCCGGGGCCGCCTGGGCCGTCTTGCCCTGCTTCTGCGCCCAGAACCGCGAGTACTCGAGGTTGGCGATCCTGCCGTTCTCGATGATCGGCATGCGCGTGCGTGGCAGGCCTTCCTCGTCCCACGGCAGCACCGGCGCTTCGGCATGCCACGGGTCGGCGTACATGGTCACGCGCGGATCGAACACCTGCTCGCCCAGCTTGTTGCCGCCGCCCTTCTTCGACAGGAAGCTGCGGCCTTCATCGGCCGAGCGCGCATCGAAGAAGCGCATCATGAAGCTGATCAGACCGGCAGCCGCGGCCGGTTCCAGGATCACCGTGTACTTGCCCGGTTCCAGCGCCTTGGCCTCGGCCGATTCGGTGGCCTTGCGCATGGCGATGCGCACGTCCTGGTCGGCCTTGAAGTCGGCCGCATCCTTCAGGTTGCGACCGACCCAGCCCGAACCGCGGCCGTCTTCGGTGCGCACCGTGCAGGTGTAATCGAAGCTGCTGGTGCGCTGGTAGCCGAAGTTGCCGTTGCTGTTGGCGGTGGCGACGAAGCCGTGGCCGTCTTCCAGGAACCCGGCCGCGATCACCCCGGCCTGGCGGCACGGCAGGATCGACTCGGCGGCGACCTTGGCGCGGAACGCCGGATCGATGGCGCCGGTGGATTCGCTGAAGGTCGGCGTAGGGCGATAGGTCTGCTTGCCGATCGCCGGGATGAACTCCGGGTTCTCCGGCGCCAGCCGGGCCAGGTCTTCGGCACGGCGTACCACGCGTTCCAGCGCGGCATCGTCGAATTCGTTGATCGATGCGGTGCCGACGCGCTTGCCGAAGGCCACTTCCACGGCCAGCGAGGCATCACTGACGATGCCGCTGGTGGAGATGTTGTTCAGCGCGAAACGGATGTTGCCGTTGATGGACCCGGCCAGGGTCGCGGTGCACTCATCGGCCTTGGACAGGGCGATGACCTTGTCGAGGATGGCCTTGGCCT
>JAZBLM010000085.1:0-15324 GCA_037033225.1 Pseudomonadota bacterium | reverse complement strand
TCCTGATCGAGGATTCACCGACCGACCGTGCGGTGTTCAGCCAATGGCTGCGCAAAGCAGGGCATGAAGTCGCAGAGGCGGACAACGCCGAACAGGGCCTGGAACTGATCCGCGCCCAGCTTCCGCAGCTGGTGCTGATGGATGTCGTCCTGCCTGGCATGAGCGGCTTCCAGGCCACCCGCGCGCTTGCGCGTGATGCAGCGACCCGGCACATTCCGGTGATCATCGTCAGCACCAAGGCGATGGAAACCGACAAGGCCTGGGGCCTGCGCCAGGGGGCATCGGATTACATCGTCAAGCCGCCGCGCGAGGACGAGCTGATCGCGCGGATCAACGAGCTGGTGTCCTGATGCGTTCGCCCTTCGACATCCTCGAAGCGTACGAGCGACGCAGCCTTGCCCACGCCGTGCAGTTGCCCGAGCGGCAGTTCGCACAGGATCTCTGGCGCGGAGTCGGCTACCGGGTTGGCAGTCGCCGCCTGGTCTCGGACTTCCGTGAAGTGGTGGAAATCGTGCCGATGCCGCCGGTGACGCCGGTGCCGTGCGCCCAGCCGTGGCTGTTGGGCGTGGGCAACCTGCGCGGCAACCTGTTCCCGGTCATCGACCTGCGCCTGTTCCTCGAGGGGACCCGCACGGTGCAGCAGGAAGGCCAGCGCGTGCTGGTGATGCGCCAGGCCGGCGGCGACGTGGCCCTGACCATCGACGAACTCTACGGCCAGCGCAGTTTCGAGCGCGACCAGGAAGTTGCCGCGGGCGGACTGGCCGAGGGCCGCTATGGTCATTTCGTCGAACGCGCTTTCCATGCCGATGACCACGACTGGGGGGTGTTTTCGCTCTCGTTGTTGTCGCGCACTCCTGAATTCCGGCAAGCCGCGGCCTGACATCCGGTCGCGGTTCCTGCATCTGCATTGAACATCGAGGTTGAACGATGAGTACTGCTTCCGATTCCAGCAAGGCGGCCAAGGTGCGCCTCGGTGGTACCAACGCGTGGTTGATCCTGCTGCTGCTGTCCATGGCCCTGTTCGGCCTGAACACCGGCGTGGCGACCTGGCAGGGCAGCCGGCTGGCCGATGCCAGCACAAAGGCAGCCGACCTGCAGGTGCTTTCCCAGCAGCTGGCCAACCAGGGCCGTGAGGCGGTGGCCGGCAATGCGCAGGCCTTCACCGCGTTCAAGGCGACGCGCACGGCGATCGAGGAGAACGTGGCCACCCTGCAGGGTCGTTACGGTGCCGAGCCGGGTGTCGCCAAGCCCATCGGCAAACTGACCGCCACCTGGCAGCCGCTGGCCAAGAGCGCGGCGCAGCTGGTGTCCAGCGAACCGGCTGTGCTGACCCTGGCCGGCAACGCGAACAACTTCACCGGTGCGGTACCGGGCCTGCAGGCGCAGTTGAACGAGGTGGTGCGGGCGATGAGTGCCTCCGGTGCACCGTCGGCGCAGATCTACAGCGCGCTGCAGCAGGTCGTGGTGGCGGGCACCATGGCGCGTCGTGTCACCGAAATGCGTGCCGGCGGGACCGGCGCCGCCGCGGCGGGCGACGCGCTTGCGCGTGACATCACGGTGTTCAGCCAGGTGCTGGATGGCCTGCGCAACGGCAACGAGGACATGGGCATCGCCCCGATCCGGGGTGCGGCCGCGTTGTCCGCCCTTGAGCAGTCGCAGCAGCAGTGGACGGCGATGAAGACCGACGCTGATGCCATCCTGGCAAGCTCGCGCCAGTTGTTCGCCGCGCAGGCGGCGGCCGCCAGCCTGACCGCGGGCTCGGCCGACATGCTGGCCGACAGCAAGGGGCTGTTCAACGCGTTCTCCTCGTTCGGTTCGGCCAGTGATACGCGCCTGTTCCCGAACTTCTGGATCGGCGTGGTGTCCGGTGCCCTGGCACTGATCGCCATCATCGGCTTTGTCAGCACCTCGGTGCGCGGGCGCTCGCGCGAGCAGGAGCTGCGTTACCAGACCCAGGTCGAGTTCAACAGCCGCAACCAGCAGGCCATCATGCGGCTGCTGGACGAAATCAGCTCGCTCGGTGAGGGTGACCTGACGGTGAAGGCGTCGGTGACCGAAGACATGACCGGCGCCATCGCGGACGCCATCAACTACGCCGTCGACGAACTGCGCCACCTGGTGACCACCATCAACGACACGTCGGCCAAGGTCGCCGTGTCCACCCAGGAGACCCAGGCCACGGCCATGCAGCTGGCCGAGGCCGCCGGCCACCAGGCCAACCAGATCACCACGGCGTCGGAACGCATCGGCGAAATCGCGGCGAGCATCGAGCAGGTGTCGCGCAACTCGTCCGAGTCGGCCGACGTGGCGCAGCGCTCGGTGGTGATCGCGGCCGAAGGCGCGGGCGTCGTGCGCGAAACGATCCAGGGCATGGACCAGATCCGTGACCAGATCCAGGAAACCTCCAAGCGCATCAAGCGGCTGGGCGAATCCTCACAGGAAATCGGCTCGATCGTGGAACTGATCAACGACATTTCCGAGCAGACCAACATCCTGGCACTGAACGCCGCGGTGCAGGCTGCCTCGGCAGGCGAGGCCGGCCGCGGTTTCGCCGTGGTGGCCGACGAAGTGCAGCGACTGGCAGAGCGCACCTCCGGCGCGACCCGACGCATTGAAAACCTGGTCCAGGCCATCCAGGCCGATACCAACGAGGCGGTGACCTCGATGGAACAGACCACGGCGGAAGTGGTGTCCGGCGCGCGCCTGGCCGAGGACGCCGGCACCGCGCTGACCGAGATCGAGCGGGTGTCCAACGCGCTCAACAACCTCATCAAGAACATTTCCGTGGCTGCACAGCAGCAGTCGTCGGCTGCATCGGACATCACCCAGACCATGGGCGTGATCCGGCAGATCACCGGCCAGACCTCACAGGGTGCCGGACAGACTGCCGAGTCGATCGGCCACCTGGCCCAGCTGGCGGCCGACCTTCGCCGCTCGGTCGCCGACTTCAAGCTGCCGGCGTAAGCCGGCGGTACGAAGACGCAAGGATTACCTGATGAAGCATCGCCACAACTACCGCCCCAATGAAGCCTGCGCCCCGCGCGGCACGCGTTTGCCGGCGACCGGAGCCCGCCCATGAGTACCCTGCGCGATGCAATGAGCCATGCCGCTCTGGGCTGGGTGAAGCCGGAGCTGGACGAGACCCTGCGCCAGGTGCGCAACGAGGTCGAATACTTCGTGGAAGCGCCGGCGGATGCCAGCCGCATGCGGCTGTGCGCCGGTTACCTGCACCAGGTGCAGGGGACGCTGCGCATGGTCGAACTGTACGCGCCGGCGATGGTTGCCGAAGAACTCGAGCAGCTTGCGGTGGCGATCGGGGCCAACGAGGTGCAGGAGCGCGACGAGTCGTGCGCGACCCTCATGCGCGGCAGCGTGCTGCTGCCCGACTACCTCGAGCGACTGCAGAACGGTCATCGGGACATCCCGATCGTGCTGCTGCCGCTGCTCAACGAGATCCGTGCCGCGCGCGGCGTGGCCGGCATCAACGAGAGCGTGCTGCTGGCGTTCGCGCCGGACAGTGCCGGGGCCAGCGAAGCGGAACTGGACCACGCCCGCGGCAGCCTCAGTGGCCGCAACCGGGAGCTGCTCGATACGGTCGGCAATGCGGTGAAGGAAGAACTGCTGCGCATCAAGGACGCGCTGGACCTGCACCTGCGTACCGGTGGCCAGCCCGAGCAGCTGCAGCAGCAGGTGAACGAGCTGGGCGCGGTGGGCGACACGCTGGCCATGATGGGACTGGACGTGGCCCGCAACGTGGTCGTGCAGCAGCGTGACGCGCTGAGCAGCGTCGTGGCGGGTGACCAGCAGATCGACGAGAGCCTGCTGCTTGATGTGGCGGGCGCGCTGCTGTACGTCGATGCATCGCTGGATGACCAGGTGGCCCACCTGGGCGCCAGTGGCAGCGGCGAGGACGACCCCTCCGCAGCCGAAACGCGGCGCACGCTGGAAGTGCTTGCACACGAAGCCATCGCCAACTTCACGGTCGCGCGCGAGCATTTCGTCGCGTTCATCGAAACCAACTGGAACCACGAACAGCTGCAGGATGTGCCGCGCCTGCTCGGCGAGGTCGGCGGCGCGCTGCGCATGCTGGACCTGCCGGTGCCTGCCGACTACCTGAAGGGCGTGCAGCTGTACATCGACGCCGAGCTGATCGGCCGCCAGCGCGTGCCCAGTGGACGGCAGCTCGATACGCTGGCCGACGCGATGGCCAGCCTGGAGTACTACCTGGAAGCGCTGCGTGACCGCCGTGCCGGTCGCGAGAACATCCTGGACATCACCCGCAGCAGTCTGGAAGCGCTGCGCTACTGGCCGCTTCCGACGGCCGCCGGGCCGGCCGGCGCCGACGAGGCGCCGCAGCCGGTGCAGGCTGAAGCCGTGGTGCCGCCGCCGCTGGAAGTGCCCGGCCTGGAGACGCTGGACCTGCCCCCGCTGTCCGCCGCGCCGTCCTCGATGCCGCCGCCGCTGCCGGATTTCGTCTTCGAGCCGGTCCTGGTCCACGATCGCCCGGACGGCGATGCGCAGTCGGCTCCGGTGACGCTGTCGTCGGCGTCAGGCGATGCTGCCATCACCGGCTCTGCGTCCCCCACGCTGGTCTTCGCCGCCACCACGGCGATGCCGCCCGAGGTGCCGTCCTGGGAACTGGCCGGCACGCATGCGGGTGACACCGGCACGTCATCGCCGGGTTCGACGTTCTCTGATTTCGACCCCGTTTTTGCCGAAGACGCGTCCGATGCCGCGCGCTGGACGGTCGACGCCGTCGAGCCCCTGGACCTGACCGGCACGGTGCCGGCGTCGCTGCCGGTCGATCCGCCGGCGGTCTCCGCCGTGCACGAGGACGAGCTGCTGCGCATCGATGCCGGTGATTTCGATCCGGTGCTGGCCGAGGTCGATGCGCAGGACGCCTCGCCCACGCCGGTCAGCTTCCGCTTCGATGACGGTGAGCTTAGTCGTGCTGATGACGTGCTCTCGCTGGACGCGGTGGAAGCGTCGGTGATCGACGCGCCGGCTGGCTTCGACGTGGTGGCCGGCGTTGTATCGAGCGGTGACGTGGCGCCTCGCGCTGCGCAACCCGCCGGAGACGCAGCCGCGGCGCCCGCCGAGGATGACGCCGACGCGCGCTTCCTGGCCGAGCTGGCCGCTGCCGCCGCCGGTTTCTCGGTGTCGCCGGAACCGGCTGCCGCGATCGGTGCCGATGTCGTCGATACCGCCGGGACGCTGGATGGCGGCTTTGACGAACAGGCCGAGAACATCGACCAGGACATCCGCGAAGTCTTCCTGGAAGAGTTCGACGAAGAACTGGTCAATCTGGGCGGTTTGCTGCCGGCATGGCGCGCGCAGCCGGACAACATGGACCGGTTGCGGCCCATCCGCCGCGTCTTCCACACCTTGAAGGGCAGTGGCCGACTGGTCGGTGCGCGCACGCTGGGTGAGTTCGCCTGGAAGGTGGAAGGCATGCTCAACCGGGTCCTGGACGGGTCCCGTCCGGCCTCGCCTGCCGTCGTCGCGGTGGTGGAGCAGGCCTACGAGGCGCTGCCCGAACTCAACGCTGCCCTGCGCAGTGGCCAGCGGGTGAGTGCCGACCTGCAGGCGCTGCAGTCGATTGCCGACCGCGTCGCGGCCGGCGAAGAGACCTTCCATGTGCCGCTGGCGGCGCATCCGCCGGTGCAGGTGGATGGCCAGGCGTCGGACGACGGCTTCGATGCAGTGGAAGCGGCGCTGGCGGCCGATGCGCAGGACGCCTTGGTACCGGCACCGGTCGATGGCACGCCGGCGAGCATCGACAGCGTGCTGCTGGAAATCCTCGAAGCCGAAGTCGAGGCGCACATGGTCACCCTGCATGGGTGGCTGGCCGAATCGCGCCCGGTCCCGCAGCCGGTCACCGACCCCCTGCTGCGTGCCGTGCATACGATGAATGGTGCGTTCGCGATGACCGATGTGCCGGAGATCACGGCGGTCACCGGCAGCGCGGAAAACTTCATCAAACGGTCCCTGGCTGCAGCAGAAACGCCGAGCCACGAAGGCGTGCATGCGCTGGACGCCACCGCACGCGCGATCGAAGCGACAATGGTCGCGCTGCAGGCCGAGGCTCCCCACGTGCCGCGCCAGCACGCGTTGGCCGAGCGCCTGCGGGCGCTCGCTGCGACCCTGCCCGAGGCCCGCTGGCCCGCTCTCGAAGAGAGCGTGGACGTGGACGGAGACACAGTCGGACAGCAGGACGACGGGACATCCGCCGGGCTGGGCATCGAAGGAGATGCCGTATCCGGGCCGGTTGCCATCGATCAGGTGTCCAATGACGAGCAACAGTCCGTGCAGGAAGTGCTGGACGTGCTGGACACGGCGGAAAGCGCCGACATCGCCGAGGCGATGGTGGAAACGGGTGAACTGCAGGTCATCGGTCACGCAGACGCAGACGCAGACGCAGACGCAGACGTGGACGCAGACGCAGGCGCAGGCGAGCCGGCGGACGGCAGCGCCCAGCTTCAGGAAACGGGCACGCCGGATGGCCTGGACGCAGCCGGTGCCGAAATCGCTGGAACCCCGCTGGACAACGCCGTCGAGCTGACCGGTGCCCATGACCTGTCCTCCTTCCTTGAGAACAACGAAGCAGGCAGCGCCGCCACCTGGCAGCGCCCGCCGCAGGACACCGGGCTCGAGGAATCGCCGGCAGGCAACCACGCGGGCGTGGCAGACGCGTCCGTTGTCACCGATACGCTGGACGTGCAGTTGACCGGCGCCGAAGACCTGTCGCTCTACCTGGACGACGCCGCGCATGCAGCGCTGCCCGACAGCCACCTACCGCGCGGATTGGAGCCCATGGAGCCGGCAGCCGGCGACGACGCGATGGACTTTGTGTCCTCCGACGACGACGACACGCAGACGCCCGGTTTCGGCGACGCGATCCCGCTGCAGGAGGCGCTCGACGCGGGCCTGCACGTCATCGAAGACGTCGAAGCCGCCGATGGCATCGACGTGCTGTCTGTCGCGTACCACGATGCGCCCGTCACCGAGCGGGAGGCGTTTGCCGAGCACGACGACGGTCAGGAGGCTGCCTTTGCCGAGCAGTCGCGCGACGATGACGCGCCAGTGCATGAACCCTATTTCGAAATGGAGCCCGCGCGCGGGCTGGACCTGGAGGCGCTCGACGCATCCCTGTCCACTGAACCTCCTGCAGCTCAGCCCGGGATGGAGCCTGCATCCGCGCCTGCTGACAACGACAGCCTGCCTGCAGCGGAAGCCATCAGCGACGCACCGGTCGCGGACGCTGTCGAACACGCTGCGGAAGACTCCGCTGAAGGGACCACCGAGGACATCGTCGGGCCATCCACTGCGGAGGTCACGGTGGAAGCCGCGGCAGAAGCAGCAGTGCACGCGACCGAGGAAGCATCCGGGCAGACGGCCGACACGGGTTCCCAACCCGCCGTGGACGCGGAGAGCGAGGCAGTCGTGCCCGAGGGTGACGCCGGGACTGCCGGCGCGCCGGAGACCGACGCACTGGACTTCAGCGTGCTCGATCGCGAGCTGGTCGACATTTTCGTCGAAGAGGGCAAGGACCTGCTCGACCATTGCGATGGTCTGATCAGCGAGCTGCGTTCGGCGCCGGACGACCGCGAGCCGCTGGCGGGGCTGCAGCGCGACCTGCACACGCTGAAGGGCGGCGCGCGCATGGCCGGCATCAACCCGATCGGTGATCTGGGTCATGGCATCGAATCGCTGCTGGAAGCGGTGTTCGCCGGGCGCACCAGCATTGAACACCGCGATGTGCAGCTGCTGGAACGCGGCTTCGATCGCCTGCACCAGATGCTGACCCTGACCGGCAACCACCGCCAAGTGGTGCCGGCCGACGATCTGGTCGCCGCGTTCGATGCACGCACCCATGGCGAAGCCGATGGCGCGGCAACCGACGCCGGCGACGGCGTCGCTGCACCCGTGGCCCAGGCCAGCGCCGCCGAGCTGATTGCCAGCCTGCCGCTCTCGGCGCCCCTGCCCCTGGAGGCAGGCGGCGAGGACGACGGCACGCCACGGCCCCAGCAGGAGCAGGTGCGCGTGCGCGCCGACCTGCTCGATCGCCTGGTCAACCATGCCGGTGAAGTGGCGATCTACCGCTCGCGGCTTGAACAGCAGCTCGGTGCCTTCCGTGGCGCCATGGGCGAGCTGGATCGCACCAACGCCCGTCTGCGCGACCAGCTGCGCCGCCTCGACCTGGAAACCGAGGCGCAGATCGTGGCCCGCTACCAGCGCGAGCAGGAACAGGCCGACCACAGCTTCGATCCGCTCGAGCTGGATCGCTTCTCCACGCTGCAGCAGCTGAGCCGCGCGTTGAACGAATCAGCGGCCGACCTGGGTGGCCTGCAGGGGGTGCTCGACGACCTCTCGCGGCAGTACGATTCGCTCCTGCAGCAGCAGTCACGCGTCAGCTCGGAACTGCAGGATGGCCTGATGCGCGCGCGCATGGTGCCCTTCGATGGCCTGGTGCCGCGCCTGCGCCGTGTCGTCCGCCAGGCCGGTACCGATACCGGAAAGCAGGTCCACCTGACCCTGGAAGGCACGCACGGCGAACTCGACCGCAACGTGCTCGACCGCATGGTCGCGCCACTGGAACACATGCTGCGCAACTCGGTGGCGCACGGCCTGGAAACGGCCGAGCAGCGCCGTGCGGCCGGCAAGCCGGTGGAAGGCGAGATCTCGCTTCGCCTGCACCGCGAGGGCTCGGAAATCGTGCTGGACGTCGCCGACGACGGCGCCGGACTGGATCGCGAGGCGATCCGTCGCCGCGCCCTCGAACGCGGCCTGATCCAGGCCGATGCCGCGCTGGCCGACAACGAACTGGACAACCTGATCTTCGCGTCCGGCTTCAGCACCGCCGACCAGCTCAGCCAGCTGGCTGGGCGTGGCGTGGGCATGGACGTGGTGCGCAATGAAGTGCGCCAGCTGGGCGGCAGCGTGGAGATCCATTCCGTGCGCGGCCAGGGCGCGCGTTTCACCCTGCGCCTGCCGCAGACGCTGGCGGTGACCCAGGCCGTGTTCGTGCAGATCGGCGAAACGACCTTCGCCGTTCCGGTCGGTTCGGTCAGCGGCATCGGGCGCATCGCCCGCGACCGCTTCGAAGCGGGCGACAGCACCTACCGCTACAGCGGCGAGGACTACATCCTGCACGATCTGGGCAGCCTGATCGGCCAGGCGCCGGCGCGTGCCGAGGGTCAGGCGCAGGTGCCGCTGCTGCTGGTGCGTGCCGGTGACCTGCGTGCGGCCGTGGCGATCGACCAGGTGCTGGGCAACCGCGAAATCGTGGTGAAGCCGGTGGGCCTGCAGATCGCATCGGTGCCGGGGATCTACGGTGCCACGATCACCGGCGATGGCCGCGTGGTGGTGATCCTGGACGTCGCGCCGCTGGTCCGCCGCTTCGTTGCCAATCCGGAACGCGTGGTGCAGGTTGCCGAGCAGGAGCAGCAGCGCCAGGTTCCGCTGGTGATGGTGGTGGACGACTCGCTGACCATGCGCAAGGTGACCGGCCGCATCCTGGAACGCCACAACTTCGAAGTAAGCGTGGCGCGCGATGGCGTGGAAGCACTGGAACGCCTGGAGGAACGCGTTCCGGACCTGATGCTGCTGGATATCGAAATGCCGCGCATGGACGGGTATGAGCTGGCTACCGCCATGCGCGCCGACCCGCGTTATCGCGATGTCCCGATCGTCATGATCACCTCGCGCAGCGGCGACAAGCATCGCCAGCGCGCTTTCGAAATCGGCGTGCAGCGTTACCTGGGCAAGCCGTACCAGGAGCTGGACCTGATGCGCAATGTGTACGACCTGCTGGGGATTGCCCGTGTCCGAGAATGATGCAACCCTGCCGCCGTCCGTCGCGCTGCTGGCACGCCCCGGCGCGGCGCGCGAGCGCCTGCGCGAGGCGCTGGTCCAGGCCGACGTCGCCCTGGTGCTTGAGGAGGATCCCGATGCCCTGGAGGGCGCCACGCTGCTCGCGGTGGCACCGCAGGCGGTGGTGATCGCGCTTGAACCGGCTGTGGAAAGCGCACTGGAGCGGCTTGATGACGTCCTGTCGTCCCCGGCGTTCACCCTGGTGTTCGACGAGGCCGACGTGGCGGCGCGACGCGAGGGCTGGGAGACCCAGCGCTGGGCGCGCCACCTCGCGGCCAAGCTGCATGGCCACCGCTCCGTGCTGCCGCCGGGTGCCGAGGTCGAGGATGACCTGCAGATCGAACCGGGCATGCCGGAGACGCCTGCCGAACTGCACGTGGACGCCCCGCTGGATTTCCACCTGGAGGAAGCGGCCGACGCTGCGGATCTGCTGGCGGGCGACAGCCTGTATGAAGCGCCTGCGCACCTGCAGGAGCCGCGCGGTCTCGAAGAACTGCTGGCGAGCCCTTCCGCCGTGCCGCCCGCGTTGCCGGACGCAGCGCCTGCTGCGGCGTCCCTCCTTGGCGACCATAGCCGGTGGTCACTGCTGGACGACGATGCGGCACCCATCGCCAGCGAAAGCGTGGCCGCAGCGCCGCCAGCGCTGCCGGTTTTCGACGCGGACCGCCTGTCGCTGGTCGAAATGGACGACGGCGCGCCTGTTGCCGGTTCGCGCACTGGCGCGCGCGGTGCGGTGGTGGTGCTGGCCGGGATCGGCGGGCCGGACGCCCTCCGGCGCCTGCTCGGCGCGTTGCCGGCCGGTCTCGATGTACCGCTGCTGGTGCGCATGCCGCTCGATGGGGCGCGCTACGGCAACCTGGTCAAGCAGATGTCACGCATCTCGCCGCTTCCGGTGCTGCTGGCCGAGCCTGCCGCCGACGTGCTGGAAAGCCACGTCTATATCCTGTCAGACGACACGGCTGTCGCGCTGCGCGATGGCGGACTGTTCTTCGAGAGCCGGCCGCAGGGGCTGGAACTTGCGCGGCTGCCGCCCGGCGAAAGCGCAGTGATCCTGCTCAGCGGAGCCGACCTTGCCCAGGTCGATCCGGCGCTGACGCTGGCCGAGGCCGGTGCATGGGTAGGCGGGCAGGTGGGCGAGGGCTGTTATGACCCCGCCGCCGCGACCGCTGTCGTGGCCGCGGGGATGTTCGCCGGTGAGCCGCAGGAGCTTGCGCAGGCCATCAGTGCCCGCTGGGCACGTTCGCAGGAAGGGGAACCGCAGTGAGCCATGCCAACAACGATGAAATCCGCGGCGTCCTGATCCAGTCCGGTGCAGAGCGCGTGCTGCTTCCCAATGCCACCGTCGCCGAGATGATGGCCAAGGTCCAGATCCAGCCGGCACCGGACGGCCCGGAGTGGCTGCTGGGCACGTTGGCCTGGCATGGCTGGGACGTGCCGCTGGTATCGTTCGCACGGCTTTCGGGCCTGGGCGTGGACAGCGTCGGCAGCAACAACAAGGTGGTGGTGCTGAAGGCGCTGGCCGGCAATGCGCAGCGGCCGTATTTCGCATTCGTGACCCAGAGCTTTCCGCAGCTGATTTCAGTGCCCCGTGATGGCCTGCTCGCCGACGCGTCCGAGGAGACGCTGCCCGCCAGTGTGCACATGCGCGTGCTGCTGGGCGAGCAGAACGCCCTGCTGCCGAATCTGGACGCGGTGGAAGAGGCGCTGGACGCCCTTCACTGACGCGCGTTGCGCCGGCCGCTGGGCGGCAGCACCATGGCGCCATGCCGCGCCGATGCGGATGGAATGAACCGGCGTCGCCGCTGGTTCGACCAGGCGCGGCGCCGGCAGCACGCCATCATCCCATGTCACCCAGGCGCGCCTGCAACGCGGCAATCGCCGCCAGCCCGGCGGTTTCCGTGCGCAGGATGCGGGGGCCGAGCTGCAACCCCTGGAAACCGGCTGCCTGCAGCTGCTGACGGTCGCGCGGCGACCAGCCGCCTTCGGGGCCGATGGCAACCACCACGCCGCCAGCCGGCGCTGCCTGCAGGGTGGACAGCCGATGCTCTCCCTGCGGATCCAGGGTCAGTCGCAGCGTGTCCGGCGCAAGCGCGTCGAGCGCCGCGGACAGCGCCAACGGCGCCCCGATCAGCGGAATCACGGCGCGTCCCGACTGTCCGCAAGCGGAATGCACCACGTTGTTCCAATGCGCCACGCGCTTGGCGGCACGCGCCGCATCCAGTTTCACCTCGGTGCGCTCGGCGTTCACCGGCACGACGGCGGCAACACCCAGCTCGGTGGCCTTCTGCAGGATCAGATCCATCTTCTCACCGCGGGCCACGCCCTGCAGCAGGCTGATGCGCAGGGGCGATTCGTTGTGCAGCGCCACTGCGGCCTCGATGCATACCCGCGCATCGCGCTTGCCGACTTCGACCAGCACCGCCGTATAGTCGCTGCCGTCGCCGTTGAACAGCACGCAGCGATCACCCTCGCGCAGGCGCATCACGCGGACCAGGTGGTTGGCCGCATCTTCGGGCAGCGACAGGGTTTCGCCGATCCCAAGCGGGAGGGGCACAGGGCAGCGGGTCACGCGCATCGTGGGGTCTCCAGGGGACAGCGCAGGTGCGAGGTCGTTCGACCGGGGCGCGCGCGCTGCGGGAAGGGGGGCGGGTCTGCTAGCATCGTGGGCTCATGAACAAGTTGCTTCCTACGTCCATTCTATCGGCCCGCGCGGGGCATCCCGCATGAGCCGTCCGCTGCCCACCATCCATCGCATCACGGACGAGGAAAACGGCCCCTTCCAGCGTCAGCACCTTGACCTGGAGTTCTCCAACGGGGAACAGCGCCGCTTCGAACGTCTGGTCAGCCGCGGCCACGGCGCCGTGGTGGTGGTGCCGATGCTGGACGACGAGACCGTGCTGCTCGTGCGCGAGTACGCCGCCGGCATGCACCGGTACGAGCTGGGACTGGTCAAGGGCCGCATCGATGCCGGCGAAACGCCGGAAGTGGCGGCGGATCGCGAACTGAAGGAAGAAGCCGGCTACGGTGCGCGACGGGTCGATGTGCTGCGGGCGATGACACTGGCGCCTACCTACATGAGCCACCAGTCGTGGCTGGTGGTGGCGCGTGACCTGTATCCGGAGCGGCTGCAGGGAGACGAACCCGAAGAGCTGGAAGTGGTGCCCTGGAAGCTGTCGGCGCTGGATGCGCTGATGCTGCGCGAAGATTTTTCCGAAGGCCGCTCGCTGGCCGCGCTGTTCATCGCACGCGAATGGCTGCAGCGTGGCGCAGGCGCCGAATGACCCACGCGCGCATCACCACCGATCTCCGCGAAACGGTCATCGCCATCGCCCAGGATGCGGCCGCTGCGATCATGGAGGTCTACGCCTCCGGCTTCGACATCGTGATCAAGGGCGATGACAGCCCGGTCACGGCGGCCGATCTTGCGGCCCACCAGCGTATCGTCAGCGGCCTGTCGCGCCTCACGCCGGACCTGCCCATCCTGTCCGAAGAGGCGGCCGCCGAGGCGTGGGAGACCCGTCGCCACTGGGGGGCGTACTGGCTCGTGGACCCGCTTGACGGAACCCGCGAGTTCATCAAGCGCAACGGCGAATTCAGCGTCAACATCGCGCTGATCTACCAGGGCGCCCCCACCTTCGGCGTCGTGCTGGCGCCGGTGACCGGACTGGCATGGCATGCCATGCGTGGCGAACAGGCTTACCGGCGGCAGGGGCTGCACGATACGGTGCTTCGCACCCGCGTGCCTGCGCAGGGGCCGCTACGGGTCGCCGCCAGCCGCTCGCACCGTTCCGCGCGCACCCAGGCGCTGCTCGACCGCATGGGTGACATCCAGACCGTGGCGCAGGGCTCCTCACTGAAGTTCTGCCGGATCGCCGAAGGCGATCTGGACGTGTACCCGCGGCTGGGCCCCACCAGCGAATGGGACACCGCCGCCGGCCAGTGCGTGCTGCACGCTGCCGGTGGAGCGGTGCTGTCCATCGCGACGGGCAAGCCGTTCCGCTACAACCGCCGGGAAAGTCTGTTGAACGGCGATTTCATGGCCCTGGGTGATCCCCAGCTGCCGTGGCGCAGCTGGCTTGACCCTGGAGAACCGGAGAAACCATGACCCGTCCGACGAACGGCCCCGACGCCGCCGCTGAACTCAACCGCCTGCTGGCGATCATGGCGCGGCTGCGCGATCCGCAGGATGGCTGTCCCTGGGACCTGGAGCAGGACTTCTCGACGATCGCGCCGTATACGATCGAAGAGGCGTACGAGGTCGCCGATGCGATCGACCGGGGCGACCTGGGCGATCTGTGTGACGAGCTGGGTGACCTGCTGTTGCAGGTGGTGTTCCACGCGCAGATGGCGGAGGAGCAGGGCGCCTTCGGCTTCGCCGACGTGGCTCGCAGCATCAACGACAAGATGGTTCGCCGCCATCCGCATGTTTTCGCGGAGGCCGCTGCCGGGGACGCGGCCGAAGTGCTGCGCAACTGGGACGTGATCAAGCGCGGGGAACGAGCCGCCAGGGGCGAGACCGATGTCTCCGCGCTGGCTGGCATCTCACGCGGCCTGCCGGAGTGGCAGCGGGCCATGAAGCTGCAGTCGCGTGCTGCACGGGTAGGCTTCGACTGGCCGGGCCCGTTGCCGGTAGTGGACAAGGCCGCCGAGGAGCTGCAGGAATTGCGCGAAGAGTTCGAGCGCGGCGACATCGCTGGCAACAAGGAACGCCTGCAGGAAGAACTGGGCGACCTGCTGTTCGTCTGCGCCAATCTGGCGCGGCACGCGGAGCTAGACCTGGGGGCGGCCCTGCGCGGTGCCAACCACAAGTTCGAGCGTCGTTTCCGCGCGATGGAGGCCCAGGCGGTGGCGGATGGCACCGCATTGGCGGCGCTGGACCTGGAGGCGCAGGAGGCGCTCTGGCAGCGCGTCAAGTCCGGAGAACCGGAAGGGTGAAAACCTTCGGGTTGTTCCTGCTGACGGCGCTTGCCGAAATCGTCGGTTGCTACCTGCCATGGCTGTGGCTGCGGCGCGAGGGCAGCATCTGGCTGCTGCTACCGGCGTCGGCGAGCCTGGGCCTGTTCGCATGGCTCTTGACCCTGCACCCGGACGCGAGCGGGCGCATCTACGCGGCGTATGGCGGCGTGTACGTGGGCACGGCACTGGTGTGGCTGTGGCTGGTGGACGGCATACGTCCCACCCCGTGGGACCTGCTGGGCGTGGGGCTGTGCCTGGCCGGCATGGCGGTGATCATGTTCGCCCCGCGTCCGGCCTGAAGCGGGCGTTCCGGAATCAGTCGACCATGGGTCGACTCTACCGATGAAAGGTGCCGGCAGGGTCGATCCATGATCGACCGATGACAGATGCCGCCAGCGTCGACCCATGATCGACCGATGACAGATGCCGGTAGGGTCGATCCATGATCGACCGATGACAGATGCCGGTAGGGTCGATCCATGATCGACCGATGAC
>JAZBLM010000084.1:0-15355 GCA_037033225.1 Pseudomonadota bacterium | reverse complement strand
CGCAGCCACTGCGTCGCGGAAACCGGCCTGCGCCGGCAGCGATGCCGGCATCTGATGCAGGGTGCGTACTGCGCGGCTCAAACGGGCGGCGCCGACAAAGCCGCAGCTGGCCTGCAGCCGGTGCAACTGCGTGCGCAGCGCGGGTTCGTCGTGGCGGTTGACGGCCTGGTCCACGGCATCCCGCACCCCGGGAAGCTCGGCCAGGAACAGCTCCCGCAGCGCCACCAGATGGCTGCGTTGTCCATTGAGCGCCGCCAACGCGGCGATTTCGTCCCAGTCCTGCGCTTCGTTCACGGTCAACGGCGGGCTTGCGAACGTCGGTACGCGGTACGCGGCGTTGCGGCCCAGCGTACGCCGAACGCCATCCAGCAGCGCGTCACGGCCCAGCGGCTTGACCATGATCTCGGCGAACCCGGAGGCGCGCAGGCGTGCGTGGGCCGCCGCTTCACGGTCGGCGGTGTGGGCCAGCGCCGGAGTATCCGGATGATTGCGCCGCAGGCGCTGCAGCAGCTCGCTGCCATGCCCGTCGGGCAGGTTGGCGTCGATCAGCCACAGATCGTGGACGTACCGCTCGGCGCAGGCCAGTGCACTGGCGATGGAATCGGCGGTATCCACGTCGGCGGGCAGGGTTTCCAGTGCCGCCTTCAGGAAACCGCAGGTGATGATGTCGTCCTCGACCAGCAGGAAACGAGGGCGCGGCGGGCGCGGCGGGTTCGTCTGCATAAGGCTGCCTCCATGTCAGCTACGCTGCATATTAAACCGCGCGGGCGGCCTTGCAAGCACGGAGAGGCGACGTCGGCCCTCATCTGAGACAATACGCGCCCTTTTTCACACGCAGCCCTCCGCCACGTGGCCCGCCAACGCTCCCGCATCGATCGCACACCGTTCAAGACCGACATCCTCGACCTCAGCCATGACGGCCGCGGCGTTGCCCGCCAGGACGGCGAGGGGGGCAAGGTGACCTTCATCACCGGCGCGCTGCCGGGCGAAGTGGTCATGGCCGAACAGACCGCCCGCAGCCGGCATTTCGACCAGGCGCGCACGGTGGAAGTGCTCGAAGCCTCGCCGCTGCGGGTCGAACCACGTTGCCCGCACTTCGGGGTATGCGCCGGCTGCGTGCTCCAGCATCTGGAAGAGAGCGAGCAGATCGGTGCCAAACAGCGCGTGCTGCTGGACAACCTGCAGCGCATCGGTCATGTGAAGCCCGGACAGGTGCTGCCGCCGCTGGTCGGAGACAGCTGGGGCTACCGGCGCAAGGGACGTTTTTCCGTGCGCCGCGTCGAAAAGAAGGACAAGACGCTGGTCGGCTTCCGGGAACTCGACCCGCGGTTCGTGGCCGACCTGACCCAGTGCCTGACGGTGATCCCGGAGATCGGTCTGAAGATTTCGGCGTTGTCTGCCTTCGTCGAATCCCTGGATGGCAAGCGCGACATTCCGCAGATCGAATTCATCGCCGGTGACGACGCCATCGTGTTGACGATCCGCCATATGCAGCCGCTGAGCGAAGGCGACCGCCAGGCATGGATCGCGTTCGGCCAGGAGCACGGGTTCGCGATTTTCCTCCAGCCTGATGGCGTGGACTCGGTCCACCCCCTGTGGCCGCAGGAGGTTCCCCTTTCGTTCCGGCTGGCACCGTGGGATGTCGAGCTGGCGTTCCGGCCGCTGGATTTCATCCAGGTCAACGCCAACCTCAACGTGAAAATGATCGAGAAGGCGCTGGCCCTGCTCGATGCCGGCCCCGGCGACCGGGTGCTGGACCTGTTCTGCGGGCTGGGCAACTTCACCCTGCCGCTGGCCCGCGGCGTGCGCGAGGTGGTAGGGGTCGAAGGTGACGCCGGACTGGTGGCCCGTGCCCGCGAAAACGCGCAGCGCAATGGGCTGGACAACGCCCGCTTCCATGCTGCCGACCTGACCCAGGACCAGAGCCAGGCCCCGTGGATGCAGGAAGGTTTCGACAAGCTGCTGCTGGACCCGCCGCGCTCGGGCGCGATCGAAGTGCTCCAGCAGCTGCCGCTGGAACAGTTCAAGCGCATCGTCTACGTGAGCTGCCACCCGGGCTCGCTGGCACGCGATGCCGGGTACCTGGTCAACGAGCGCGGCTTTACCCTGGTCAGCGCTGGAGCGATGGACATGTTCCCGCACACGGCGCACGTGGAGAGCATCGCCGTCTTTGAAAAGGCCTGATCCGAACAGGGCCGTTCCGGCGGCGGCACGTTGCCCGCGTGCGTCATAATGCTGCATGGGCATTGAAATCGAACGGAAATTCCTCGTCACCGGCGAGGACTGGCGGGACGCGGCGCATGCCGTGATCCCGATAGCGCAAGGCTACATCAACGACATGGGCGCGCTGGACCGGGGCGACCAGAAGGCCTCGGTCAGGGTCCGCATCGAGGGCGACCGGGCCGCATTGAACCTCAAATCGCGCACCCTGGGGCGCAGCCGACAGGAGTTCGAGTACCCGATACCTGTCGCTGACGCCCGTGACCTGCTTTCGTTGTGCGTCGGCGGCCTGGTCGACAAGCGCCGTCATCTGGTGCGGTTCGGGGGCCTGCTGTGGGAAGTGGACGAGTTCCTCGGCGACAACGCCGGACTGGTCGTGGCCGAGGTCGAACTGGACGATCCTGAACAGCCCGTGCCGCTGCCGGCCTGGGCCGGGCGCGAGGTCACCGACCAGGCGCGCTACTACAACGTGGCCCTCGCGTCGCATCCCTACGCACGATGGTCGGACCACGAAAAAGGGGACGGAGGGGATTAATCGGGATTAATTCCCTCCGTCCCCTTTTTGCCTGCTTCTGCGACAATGCGGCGCTGCGCCATGTTGGCGACCGTACGGGAGAAGTGTCCATGCTGCTGATCGGCGTTGCCGGTACTGAACTGAGCGCCCAGGAGCGCGACTGGCTGCAGCACGACGCGGTGGCGGGGGTGGTGCTGTTCACGCGCAATTTCGCCTCGCGGCAACAGGTTGCAGAGCTGAGCGCGGCGATCCGCGCGGCGGCGCCGCGCCCCCAGCTGATCTGCGTGGACCAGGAAGGCGGCCGCGTGCAGCGGTTCCGCGACGGCTATACCGCACTCGCCCCGCTGCAGCAGGTCGGCGCCGACTACGCACGGGATCCGCAGGCCGCGCTCGCCGCCGCCGAGCAACACGCCAGGATGATGGCCGGTGACGTCCGTGCCAGTGGCGTGGACCTGAGCTTTGCGCCGGTCGTTGACCTCGGACGCGGCAACCGCGCCATTGGCGACCGCGCATTCAGTGACGATCCGGCCGCGGTTGCCGCACTGGCGGCTGCCTACATCCGCGGACTGCACGGTGCCGGCATGGCCGCCACGCTGAAGCATTTCCCTGGCCACGGCAGCGTGCTGGAGGATACCCACGTCGATACGGCGGTCGATCCGCGCACGTTGGATGCGCTGCGGGCGCAGGATCTGGTGCCCTTCGCGGCGGGCATCGACGCCGGTGCCGACGCGGTGATGATGGCGCATGTGATCTACCCGCAGGTCGCTCCTGAACCGGCCGGCTATTCGAAGCGCTGGATCGAGGACATCCTGCGCGGCGAGCTCGGCTTCCGCGGGGTGGTGTTCTCCGATGACATCGGCATGGCCGCCTCGTTCAGCGCCGGGGGCGTCGACGCTCGGGTGCACGCCCACCTCGATGCCGGCTGTGACGTCGTGCTGGTCTGCCATCCCGAGCTGGTGGATGCGTCGCTTCACGCGATGCGCCACCGCCGTTCCAACACCGCCGCGCTGCTGGGCCTGATCGGCCGCGGTGCGCGGGGCTGGGACGGACTGCTGGCCGATGCCGGCGCCGGCCACCCCTCTTATCCGATTTCTTGAATCCTCTGGAAGAACCTGCTGATGCCCAACCTCACCATTACCCAGGCCCTGGAACAGGCCGACCTGCTGGTCGACCGCCCCACCATCGACCAGGCCATCGGCCGCATCGCCGACGCCATCGCCAGCGACTACAAGGGCGAGGTGCCGCTGTTCCTGTCGATCATGCACGGCGCGCTGCCGTTCGCCGGCCAGCTGGCGCTGGAGCTGGGCGCACGCGGGCAGGACGTGCAGTTCGACTACCTGCACGCCACGCGCTACCGCGGCGAGACCACCGGCGGTGATCTGGTCTGGAAACACAAGCCGGCCACGGCGCTGTTCGGTCGTCGCGTGCTGCTGGTGGACGACATCCTGGACGAGGGTTACACGCTGCAGGGTGTTCGCACCTGGTGCCTGGAGCAGGGCGCAACCGATGTGCGGATCGCCGCCCTGACGGTCAAGCTGCATGATCGTGCGCTGCCGGACGTGCACGCCGATTACGCCGGCATCGAGCTGCCGGACCGCTACGTGTTCGGCTTCGGCATGGACGTCAACGAGACGTTGCGCTGCCTGCCGGCGATCTACGCGATGAAGGAAGGCTGATGCAACCCATCGCCCTGGCAGTCATCGGTGGGACCGGTGTCTACAACCTGGCGCGGCTGGATGACGTGCAGACGCACGACGTCGAAACCCGCTACGGCACGCCGTCCGGACCGGTACGCGTGGGCAGCCTGCTGGGCCACCGCGTCGCCTTCCTGGCCCGGCATGGGGAAGGGCACTCGCTGCCGCCGCACAGGATCAACTACCGGGCCAATCTCGCTGCGCTGCAGCAGATCGGCGCGAAACGCGTATTGGCGCTGAATACGGTCGGCGGCATCGGCGATGCGTTTGGTCCCCGCGTGCTGGCGTGTCCGGACCAGATCATCGATTACACGTGGGGCCGGATCTCAACGTTGAGCGAGGAGACGGGCAGCGAGGTGCTGCACGTTGACTTCGGACACCCCTACACGCCCATGCTGCGAAGCAAAATTCTTGCCGCAGCAAAGGTGACGGGCGTCACAGTGCATGACGGCGGTTGCTATGCTGCAACGCAAGGTCCGCGGCTTGAAACCATTGCAGAAATCGCGCGGCTGCGACGCGATGGCTGCGATCTGGTCGGCATGACCGGGATGCCCGAAGCGGCACTGGCACGCGAGCTGGGGCTGGACTATGCGTGCCTTGCGATCGTGGCCAACTGGGCGGCCGGCTGCGGCGAGGGCGAGGAGATCACCATGGCCGAAGTGCTTGCGAACGTGCAGGCCGCGTCGAATGGATTGCCCGAGTTGATAGGTGAATTGGCACGGGGGTGATTGTCATCCTCGGACAAGGTTTGCATACTCCGCCGGTGCGCAGGCTTTTTGCGCACACCACCCATTCATTGCAAAAGGTCTCGCATCAACATGGCAACAGGTACCGTGAAGTGGTTCAACGACGCCAAGGGATTTGGCTTTATTACTCCGGACGACGGCGGCGCTGATCTGTTCGCGCACTTCTCCGCCATCCAGGGCAATGGCTTCAAGTCCCTGCAGGAAGGCCAGAAAGTCTCTTTCGAGAAGACCCAGGGCCAGAAGGGCGACCAGGCTTCCAATATCCAGGCCATCTGATTCCTTCAGTGGCGTGTTGAAGAACCCCGCCTCGGCGGGGTTTTTTTCTTTCCGTGGGGCCGTGGCACACTGTTTCCATGGAACCCCGCATGCGCATCGCCGTCATCGGCTACGGCACCGCCGGCCAGGCATTGGCCATTCTGCTTTCCCGTGACGAGCACCACGTCGACATCTTCGAACGCGCGCCCATGCCAGGGCCGGTCGGCGCGGGCTTCCTGCTGCAGCCCAGTGGCCTGCAGGTGCTGTGGAAGATGGGGCTGCTGGACGCCGTCCGCGCGCATGCCGCGCCGGTCCACCGGCTGCACGGGGATACACCCTGCGGGCGTGCGGTGATGGACATGGGCTACGAGGGGCTGGACGAGCGCCTGCATGGGCTGGGCATGCAGCGCGGGGCGTTGTTCGCGCTGCTGCACGACGCACGTGAAGGACGCGGAGACCTGCACGCGGGCGTGACCATCGTCGCCGTGGACCATGAGCGGGGGGTGCTGAAGGACAGCGAAGGACGCCAGCACGGGCCCTATGACCTGGTGATCGCCGCCGACGGCTCAGCCTCGGCCCTGCGCGGGCAGGTCGGGGGCACCGTGCTGGACCGCGTCTACCCGTGGGGTGCGCTGTGGTGCCTGCTGCCGGCGCAGGACTGGCCGCACGCCAGCGAGCTGCGGCAGCGCTATGTAGCCGCGCGCAAGATGATCGGTCTGTTGCCGGTCGGGACCCGGCCGGGCGATCCGACACCGCGCCTGAGCTTTTTCTGGAGCCTGCCGTGCACGGATTTCGCGCGTTGGGAAGCTGACGGGATGCAGCCATGGCTGGAAGAGCTGCACGCCCTGTGGCCGGAAGCCGCGTCACGCTTCGCGCACCTGGTGGATGCGCGTCAGCTGGCGCGTGCGTCATACCGCGATGCGGTGGTGGCGCGCTGGCACCGCGGCCGGACGGTGCTGGCAGGCGATGCGGCGCACGCCATGAGCCCGCAACTGGGGCAGGGCGTCAACATGGCGCTGCTGGATGCGCTGGCCCTGCGCGATGCGCTGCGGACGTATGGCAGCGGGGAGGCCGCGCTGCAGGCCTACCAGGCGCAGCGGCGCGCGCATGTCGGGGTTTACCACCATTGGAGCCGTTGGCTGACACCCTTGTTCCAGTCAGACCGTGACACCTGGTCGAAGGCGCGCGACGTGCTGCTGGGCCCGATGGGGCGGATGCCGGGCGGGCGAGGGCATATGTTGCGCGTTCTCAGCGGCACCCAGCACGGTTGGCTGGGGACGCTGCCGCTGGAGCCGGATTTCCTGACGGCGCTGGCCCAGCCGGCGGCGCCCATGTCCGTTGCACTGCCGGCGGGTGCGTGAAGGACGCCGTGACCGCATTTGACGGGTGGCTCACCGCAAAGTGGCAATACTCCGAGGCGTCCGCATCGCGTGGCGCCCCGCAGGCAGGTGATTCTGCATCGCACTTCCAGGGCGGCCGTAGCTGCTGCCCTGTCAGGCTCGCAGGAGCCACATGCAAGGAGTCCCCCATGTTGTTCTCGGCTGAAGCGCTTGAATCGGAAATCTGCAAACTGCGTGGGCTGTTGCAGATGCTGCACGAAGACCAGCCCGACGTGCTTGAAGACGTCTTTGAATTCCATGTTGGCAGCCTGATCAGCCACTCCTCACCGGAACGCCACGGCTACATCCGCACCTGTGCGCAGGAGATGCTGGCCACCATCCGCGCCTTGCCGCGGCAGGTCGAGCGCCGGGGGCCGGACTTTCGCGTGATGCCGGAAACGCTCGCGGCGGCATGAACGGCCAGGGCCGTGCCAGCGGGCGGGCCGGGATGTCATCTGCTCGCCGCCGATGCCCGGCCGTTCACCGCAGGCAACCTACCCGCAGCGAGCGCTCAGGCGCTTGACTCACTCCGCCAGGCCGGCAGCAGCACGGCCGCATCATCCACGCAGGCCACCATCCGCTCACCGGCTGACAGTACCGGCCGGACGCCCGCGGTGAACCGGGAAAACGCGGGCAGCACGGTGACCCCATCGCGCAGCCAGAAGGCGGGCAACCGGCGCGGCAATCCGGGCAGGGCCACCACCGGATGCAGATGGCCTGCGATGGTGTGGGCGCCGCTGGACGCCACGGGCTCGTGGCGCAGGACGAACGGCCCCAGCGCCGCTTCGGTCTCATGTACCGTTACCCGCAGGTCGGCATGGGCCAGATCGCGATCATGGTTGCCGCGCACGACGTGCACCGTCAGTGCAGGCCGCTGTTCGCGCCAGGCCAGCCACTGACCATGCCAGCCGGCGCGGTGCACCGGCCCGTGCAGGACATCGCCAAGGATCCACAACGAGGTGCACCCCGTCCGCTCGACCAGACCCTGCAGTCGCTGCAGGTCCGAGCTGGTGCCGCCGGTCGGGAGCGCGATCCCGGCGCGACGGAAGATGTCCGCCTTGCCCAGGTGCAGGTCGGCGATCAGCAGGGCGCCGTGCGCGGGCAGCAGCAGCCCACGGCCGCCGAGCAGCCATGCCTCTTCGCCCGCCAAGCGGACCCTCGCATCATCGTGCATGGCGCTTCTCCAGGGCCTGCGCTGCGCGTTGGACGCGCGTGCGCCAGTCCTCGTTGCTGAGCTGGCCGCGCAGGCGTTCGGCCCACAGCGGGAAGCCCAGCGGGGTGAGCGAGCGCGGCGACTGCAGCAGCAGCGTACGCGCCTGCATCTGCTGAAGGGTCGCACGCAGTGCATCCACGTCCAGGCTGTCATGCAGCACTTCGTGTTCGGCCAGCTGCAGCAGCAGATGGTCCGGGTCGTGTTCACGCAGCACGTCGAACAACAGGCCGGCCGATGCCTGCAGCTGGCGCAGCGAACGGGGCATGCCGCCGGGCAGGCTCGGCACCAGCAGCCCGGCCACGCGCGCGATGCCGCGGAACTGGCGGCGCGCCAGCTCCCCGAGGTTGACGGCCGCGCGCAGGTCGTCCAGCAGCGCATCGGTCGACAACAACGCCATCCACTGGGACGCGTCCAAGGTGTGCGGCAGCGCCGGGGCCAGCACCAGGCCATGGTCATTGACCGCGTAGGCAATGCTGTTGCGCTGCAGGCGCGTACACCGCAGTGCCAACACGGCCGCCATCGCCTCGTGCACGTGACGCCCGGCGAACGGGTAGACGAACAGGAACTGGCCCTCGCGACGACGTACGTCCTCGATCAGCAGGCGGTCCGGCCCGGGCCGCGCCGACAGCGATGACTGAAGCTGCAGGATCGGCGCCAGCCACCGCGATTCGGGACTGTCATCGCTCCCCCCCAGCACGGCCTCGAGCTCGCGCCCGAGCGACGTCGACAGCGCCAGCTGGCCGCCCTGCCAGCGCGGCACGGCGCCTTCCCCGCCGCGTGCGAGGCGTACGTAGGCGGTCATGTCCTTCAGCTGCACCAGTTCCAGCAGCCGGCCGGCGAACTGGAAGCGGTCACCGCGCCGCAGGCGTCCGGCGAACTGCTCTTCCACCGAGCCGAGCGCACCGCCACGCAGGAACTGCACGCGCACGCTGCCGTCGCTGCTGATGGTGCCGATCGACAGGCGATGGCGCAGCGCCTGGCGCCGGTCGTGCACGCGGTAGCGGCCGTCGGCATCGCGTACCGCCTTGTGGTATTCCGGATACTGCGCGAGCGCCCGCCCTCCCTGCACGATGAACAGCAGCACGTCCTGCCACTGCGTCTCGCTCAGTTGTGCGAAGGCATGCGTGCGGCGTACCTGGGCCAGCAACGTGTCAGCGTCGAACCCGCCGGCCAGCGCGCGGCTGATGCAGTGCTGGGCCAGCACGTCCAGTGACAGCACCGGTGGACGCCGTGCTTCAACCACGCCCGTTTCCAGCGCGCGGCGCACGGCCGCGTATTCGGCCAGTTCGAGCGCATGGCTGGGAATGCAGATCACCTCGCCGCTGGCGCCCGGGCGATGGCGCGCGCGTCCGGCACGCTGGCGCAGGCGTGCAACGCCCTTCGGACTGCCCAGCTGCAACACCTGGTCCACTTCGGGAAAGTCCACGCCCAGGTCCAGGCTGGAGGTCGCCACCACGCAGCGCAGTGCGCCCGCGCGCAGCCCTTCTTCTACCTGCTGGCGCAGTCCGGGATCCAGCGAGCCATGGTGCAGGGCCAACGTGCCGGCGTCTTCCGGCCATACCGCCAGCAGGGCCTGGTGCCACAGCTCCGCCTGTGCGCGCGTATTGGTGAACAGCAGGCTGCTGCGGGCTCCCATCAAGGTGTGCAGCACGCGCGGCAGCTGGGCCAGACCCAGATGGCCCGCCCATGGGAAGCGCTCGCCCGGTTCGGGCAGCAGGCTGCGCACGCGCACTGGGCGCGGCTTCGCGCCTTCCACGGCCATGGCATCGGCGCGTCCGGGCAGCAGCACCTCGCGCGCCTGCTGCAGGTTGCCCAGCGTGGCTGACAGGCCCCACAGCTGCATGTCCGGTGCCGTCTCGCGCAGCAGCGCCAGGTTGAGCTGCAGCAGCACGCCGCGCTTGCTGCCGACCAGCTCATGCCATTCGTCCACGACCACGCAGCGCAGCCGGCGCATGCGCTCAAGCGTGTCCGGATAGCTCAGCAGCAGGGCCAGCGATTCCGGCGTGGTCACCAGCACGTCCAGCCGTCCCTCGCGCGCCAGCCGCTTGTCGCGGCTGCTGGCATCGCCGCTGCGCAGGCCTACCTGCCAATCCAGCCCCATGGCGTGCAGCGGTGCCTGCAGCGCGCGTGCGGTGTCGGTGGCCAGCGCACGCAGCGGCGTCACCCACAGCACCTGCAGGGGCCGCACCGCAGTGCGCCGTGCCGGTGCCGGCAACGGGTCGGCCAGCGCCTGCAGCATCGGTCCGCCAAACATGGCAAGGGTCTTGCCGCTGCCGGTCGGCGTGTGCAGCAGGCCCGACGCACCGGCCTGGTAATGGCGCCACATCGCGCGCTGGAACGGCAGCGGCTTCCAGCCGCGCCCGGCAAAGAATGCCTGCAGGCGCTTGAGCGCCTCCGCTCGGGTCATCGCGCCAGGGCCTGCAGCTGTTCCAGATGGTCCGCTTCAGCGGCAGGCTTGTCCTGCCGCCAGCGCAGGATGCGCGGGAAGCGCACGGCGATCCCTGACTTGTGCCGCTTGCTGACGTTGACCGCCTCGAAGCCCAGTTCGAAGACCTGCTCGGCCTTGACACTGCGCACCGGTCCGAAGCGCTCGCGTGTGTTGGACCGGATCCAGCGGTCCAGCGCAAGGATTTCCTTGTCGTCGAGCCCGGAGTAGGCCTTGGCCACCGGCACCAGCTCATCGCCTTTCCACACGCCGAAGGTGTAGTCGGTATACAGCGTGCTGCGTCGGCCGTGGCCGGCCTGCGCGTACAGCAGCACCGCATCGATGGTCAGCGGGTCGACCTTCCATTTCCACCAGTCGCCGCGACGCCGGCCTGCCTGGTAAACCGAATCGGCGCGCTTGACCATCAGCCCTTCGACGCCGCGCAGGCGCGCCTGCCCGCGCAGGCTCGCCGCGTGCGTCCAGTCATCGGCGTGCACCTGGGGCGACAGCTGGATGCGTGGGTCGTCCAGCGCGCCCAGCAGCGCCGCCAGGCGTGCACGACGCTGCTGCAACGGCACGCCACGCAGGTCTTCGCCATTCTCTTCCAGCAGGTCATAGGCCAGCACCCGCACCGGCGTGCTGCGCAGTGTGGCGGGACCGGGCTTGCGCCGCTGGATGCGGGTCTGCAGCGCGGTGAACGCACGGGGTTGGTCGGCGTCGGCGTCCCAGGCCAGCAGTTCGCCATCGATGACGCAGCCATCGGGCAGGGCGGCGGCGGCCTGTTCAATCTCCGGGAAACGCCCATCCAGGCGCTCCTCGCCGCGCGACCACAGCGCCACTTCGCCCTGTCGGCGGAGCAGCTGCAGCCGGATGCCATCCCACTTCCATTCCAGTACCCAATCGGTAGGCGCGCCCAGCGTGTCCACGGCAGCTTCCAGCGGCGATGCCAGGAAAAACGGGTAGGGCTGCTGGCGATCCAGCGGCTGTTCCTCGGGCGAGAGCAGGGTCGACAGCAGGGACGGCGAGGGCACCCATTCGCCAAGCATCCGCTGGGCGATGCGGGCGATGTCCAGTCCCGACAGTTCGGCCAGCGCCTGCTGCACCAGCCGCTGTGACACGCCTACGCGCAAGGCGCCGGTGAGCAGCTTGTTGAATACCAGGCGCTGCGTGGCCGGCAGCGTGCGCCAGCCGGTCAGCACGGCATCGCGGCGGATCGCTTCGTCGAGATTGGCCACGGAGAGCAGATGGCGCTCGATCCAGTCGACCAGGGGCCGGTCCGGTGCCGGCACGGCGGGTTCGTCGACCAGCAACGTCAACGTCTCCGCAAGGTCGCCGACCTGCTCGTAGCTGTCCTCCACCAGCCAGGCGGGCAGGCCGGTCTCCTCGACGAGCCAGGCACGAAGCTCGCCGCTGGCAGCGATCCTGCGCCGCGCCCCACCCACCTTGCCGCCGCTGAGCAGGTACAGCGCCCAGGCTCCGTCGTGCGCAGGCGCGCTGCGGAAATAGTCGATCAGCGCTGCGCGCTTGTCGCCGGTCGCGGTGCTGCGGTCAAGGCGCTGGTACAGCGCAGCGAAGGCTTTCATTCTTCGCTCCCGTAATCGGTACGGAACGCCTCGGCCGCGATGTCGCGCTCGCGCAGGTAGCGGATCAGGGCGTCGGTGTTTCCGTGGGTGGCAATGATCCGCCGCGCGCCGGTTTCTTCAATCGTCTGCAGCAGGGCCGGCCAGTCGGCATGGTCGGACACAACGAAGCCGCGGTCGACATTGCGCCGGCGCCGGTTGCCGCGCAGGTGCATCCAGCCGGAGGCGAACGCGAGCTGGTGGCGGCCGAAGCGGCGCACCCAGGGCGTGCCTGCCGCCGAGGGCGGCGCGATCACCAGGCGACCGGCAGAATCCGGTTGCCGGCCCTGTTCGGCGACCGCTTCGGTTGCCAACATGGGAATCCCGGCCTGACGGTAGACCTGCACACCATTGTCGATGGCCCCGTGTACCCAGGCAGGCTGGTCGTCCAGCGGCAGCAGCTCGCCGAGCACGCGCTGCGCCTTTCCGAGCGAATAACACAGCAGGATCGCCGCTTCGCCGCGCTCTGCGCATTCGCGGCGCCAGGCGACGATGTCCGCGGCGACCTCACGGGTGTCCGGCCATCGATAGATCGGCGAGGCAAAGGTGGCTTCGGTGATGAAGGTATCGCAGGGCACTACCTCGAAGGGGTCGCACGTGGGATCGGGCTGGCGTTTGTAATCGCCCGATGCCACCCAGACCTGCTCGCCATCGTCGATGCGTACCTGAGCCGATCCCAGCACGTGCCCCGCCGAGTGCAGCGACACCTCCACGCCGCCCAGGCGGAATGATTCGCCCCAGTCGTGGGTGTGGATGCGCACGTCGCCCAGGCGCCAGCGCAGGATGGCCTCGCTGGCGCGCGTGCAGTGGTACACCTGCATCCCGCCGCGTGCATGATCCCCGTGCCCGTGGGTGATCACCGCACGCGGAACCGGTCGCCACGGATCGATGTGGAAATCGCCTGCGGGGCAGTACAGTCCTTCCGGACGGAGCACCACCAGATCGTTGCGTCTGCTCATGGCTGCACTCTGCCGTGGCCCTCGTGCAGGAGGTGAGAATCCGCCTGAACGGAGGCCGCTGAGTGGCTGGGGCAGAATCAGCGGATCACAGCCAGGAGGCACAGCGCGATGGACATCCTCGCAGTACCGTTCCAGACCCACCGGGTCGACAATCAGCCGCCTGCCTTCGCCGGGCGCCATCTGTGGGCCGACGACCTGGCGCTGGTGGACGCGGTGCACAACGCTGGTGCGTCGTCCTTCGCAGGCCGCCTGTCCACCTACGGCAAGCTGGCAGGTGACCTGCTGTACCGGCTCGGGTTCGAGGCCAACCGGGACCGGCCTCGGCTGCGCACCCACGACGCGCAGGGTCATCGGATCGACACGGTGGAATTCCATCCGGCGTATCACCAGCTGCTCCAGATCGCCAAGGAGCATGGCGTGGCCGGGCTGTCCTGGCATGAGCCGCAGCCGGGTGCGCATGTCGCACGGGCAGCGCTGAGCTACCTGCATCACCAGGCCGAAGCAGGGACCAGCTGTCCGCTGACGATGACCCATGCTGCGGTGGCGGTGCTGGCCGATCATCCGGTGTTGTCCGAGTGGGCGCGCAAAGCGGCCGCGCCGGTGTACGACCCGCGCGATGTGCCGATCGCCGACAAGGCCGGCATCACCCTGGGCATGGGCATGACCGAGAAGCAGGGCGGTTCGGACGTACGCGCCAATACGACGGTCGCCGAACCGGCAGCGGACGGCAGCTACCGGTTGGTCGGGCACAAGTGGTTCTTCTCCGCACCGATGTCCGACGGCTTCCTGGTGCTGGCGCAGGCGCCGGCCGGACTGACCTGCGTGCTGATGCCACGTCGACTGGCCGACGGCAACCGCAATGCGTTCCAGCTGATGCGGCTGAAGGACAAGCTGGGCGACTGGTCGAACGCCTCCAGCGAAGTGGAGTTCACCGGTGCACACGCCTGGCGGGTCGGCGAGGAGGGACGCGGGGTGGCCACGCTGATCCACATGGTGATGATGACCCGGCTGGACTGCATGCTGGGTGCCGCTGCCGAAATGCGCATGGCGCTCGCTCAGGCGCTGCATCATGCGCGTCACCGCCACAGTTTCGGCCAGCGCCTGTGCGACCACCCGCTGATGGCCAATGTGCTGGCCGACCTGGCGCTGGAATCGGAAGCAGCCACGGCGTTGGCCATGCATGTTGCCGCTGCGGTCGATCGCGCACCGCGCGATCCGCACCAGGCCGTGCTGGCGCGGCTGGGGACGGCCCTGGGAAAGTACTGGGTCTGCAAGCGGGCCCCGGCCTTCGTCAACGAAGCCCAGGAATGCCTGGGTGGGGCGGGCTATGTGGAAGAGTCGATGCTGCCGCGCCTGTACCGGCAGGCGCCGCTGAACTCGATATGGGAAGGCAGCGGCAACATCCAGTGCCTGGACCTGCTGCGCACCCTGCAGCGCGAACCTGCGGCGCTGCGGGCGCTGCATCATGAACTGCTCAGCGCGACCGGCATGGACAGCGGATTCGACGATGCGCTGTCATCTGTCGGGTGGGCCGTGCTGCCCGAGCCGGCCAACGCTCGCCGCTACTGCGAGCAGATGGTCCTGCTGCTGCAGGCCTCGATCCTGCTGCGTGCCGCCAGCCCGTTTGCCGGAGCCTTCGTGCGCAGCCGCCTGGGCGGCGAGCGCGGTCTTGCGTTCGGCACGCTGCCCGACGATCTGGATTTCAGCGAAATGCTCAATCGCGCGCTGCCTTGAGCCGGAAACGGAAAACGCCGGCATGCGCCGGCGTCTCCCGTGTACAACGGCCGCAGCGATCAGTGATTGCCGTGGTCGGCGTTGTCCTTGGCATCGTCGGCCACATCACGCGCCTTGTCGGCGACGTTCTGCGCGGCGGTCGCCGTCGCTTCGCTCGCATTGGCAGCCGCGTCCTTGGCGGCGACCTTGGCTTCGGCCGCTGCGGCGGCAGTGGAATCGGCAGCGCGATCCAGCGCCTGCTGCGTATCGGCGGCGGCTTCACGCGATGCGACGGCGGCCTCGTCGGTGGCTTCCCGGGTCGCAGCCGCTGCGCGGTCGACGGCATCCCGTGCGGCAACGCCGGCACTGTCTGCGGCCTGTGCCGCATCCTGGCGGGCCTGTTCGGCTTCGGGGCCCTTGCAGGCGGCCAGTCCGACGAGGAGGGACGCGGCCAGCAGGGACATAGTCAGGGTGCGGATCTTCATGGCGCGCTCCAGGATCTGGGTTTCAGGGAGGGCCAGCCTATTCATCAACCGGTCGAAGGCGGGTGAAGTTTTTTGCGTTTGCGCGCGGGTTTGAATCCAGCGGCAACAACTGCGGGGCTGTGGGTCTGGTCGG
>JAZBLM010000083.1:0-15379 GCA_037033225.1 Pseudomonadota bacterium | reverse complement strand
CCGAATTCCTCGGCCATCAGGTCTTCCAGCGGATACAGCTTGAACAGCGTGCCGATGACCGTGTCGTCCAGCGCGGTGAAGCGCCCGTCCTCGGACAGGCCGATGTCCTCGATGGCGATGCCCTCGCCGTGCAGGTCGGCCTGTGCTGCGCAATCGCGCAGGTACTCCACCGTGCCCACGTCTTCCTGCGAACTGCCGACCGCGCTGAAGAACAGCGGTGGCGGCAGGCGCGAGGCAAGCTCACCAAAGCGCTCCACCAGCGCTTCATGCAGGGCATTGAACTGGTCTGCATGCTGCGGCAGCTTGCCCGCGTTGCGCTGGTCTTCCAGCCACTGCCACTGGAAGAAGCTGGCTTCGAACAGCGAGGTGGGCGTGTCGTAGTTCAGTTCGTACAGCTTGGCCGGACCGGTGCCGTCGTAGGCCAGGTCCAGCCGCCCGTACAGATGTGCATGCCGCTGCTTCCAGCTGTCGGCGATCCAGTCGCGGTAATGCGTTGAAATCGCCAAGCGGTCCATCAGCGCGTCGGAGCCGACGACCTCGTCCACCAGCGCGATCGCCATCTGGTGCAGTTCCGCGCTGGGATCTTCGATGTCCTGCTCGATCTGGCGCAGGGTGAACGCGTAGTACGCGGTTTCATCCCAGTACGGCTTGCCGTCGATGGTATGGAAGCGGAATCCGGCCTGTTCGGCACGAGCGCGCCACTGGGCGCGCTCGGCAATGCGTACTCGCTGCATCGATCAGCCGCCGAAGCTGCCGCCGCTGCGGCGCGCGCTGGTGCTGCCGAAGCCGGCGCGGGTCGCGGTGGTGGCGCGGTTCGGCTCACTGCTGACCGGCGCCAGGCCGGCCTTGCCGGCACCGATGCCGCTGGCGGTGTTCAGACCGCCGCTGCCACCCGGAGCCGAGCGCGCCCACCCCGATGCCTTGTCCTGGTAGGCCGGGCTGGCGGCGGGCGGCTGCTGGGCCAGGCCAGCGCGACCACTGTTCATCATCTGCGACATGAAGAAGCCCATCATCATCGGACCGATGAACGAGGTGCCTGCCGACGTGCGCTGTTCCACGCACTGTTCCGGCTTGTAATCGGCTTCGCAGGCCGCCTTGTCAGCGTACTTCGGGGCCGCATCCGCGGACTGGCGCTGCGCTTCGGCGAAGGCGTTGCGGCAGGCCGACGGATCACCGGTGGCTTCGGTGCAGGCCTGCACGGAGGTGTACAGCCCTTCCTGCACCTGCACCTGCTCGTCCTTCTGGCAAGCGGTGAACAGCAGCGGTGCGGCGCTCATCAACAGCAGCGCGGTGGTGCGGGAACGTTTCATGGCCTCATGCCTCATGCGGATCAACCCTCCAATAATGCCGCATCCGCCGCAGCAACCAAAGTCGGCAAAACGCGAAACATGAACGGTGCGTCATCCTTCGGCGGTCGCGGACGCTGCAGCCCGGGCGCCGCGCGGGGTTCCCCGCTGCCAGCCCTGCCTCGGCCGCGGTCGCGGTGGTTGCAAACGCAACCTGAAATTTTCGGCATGATCGGTGCACACCCACGTCGTACGGCCCGCCCGTTCCTGCCAGCCCATGCCCGAGTACCGTTCCCGCACCTCCACCGCCGGCCGCAACATGGCCGGCGCCCGCGCCCTGTGGCGCGCCACCGGCATGAAAGACGGCGATTTCCACAAGCCGATCATCGCCGTGGCCAACTCGTTCACCCAGTTCGTGCCCGGCCACGTGCACCTGAAGGACATGGGCCAGCTTGTCGCGCGCGAGATCGAGCAGGCCGGTGGCGTGGCCAAGGAGTTCAACACCATCGCGGTGGATGACGGCATCGCCATGGGCCATGACGGCATGCTGTACTCGCTGCCCAGCCGCGAGATCATCGCCGACTCGGTCGAGTACATGGTCAACGCGCACTGCGCCGACGCCCTGGTGTGCATCTCCAACTGCGACAAGATCACGCCGGGCATGCTGATGGCCGCGCTTCGCCTGGACATCCCGGTGATCTTCGTTTCCGGCGGTCCGATGGAAGCCGGCAAGACCCGTTTGGCCGAGCACAAGCTGGACCTGGTGGATGCGATGGTGATCGCGGCCGATGACACCGCGTCCGATGAGAAGGTGGCCGAGTACGAGCGCAGTGCGTGTCCGACCTGCGGTTCCTGCTCGGGCATGTTCACCGCCAATTCGATGAACTGCCTGACCGAAGCGCTTGGCCTGTCGCTGCCGGGCAACGGCACCACCCTGGCCACCCATGCCGACCGCGAGCAGCTGTTTCGTCGCGCGGGGCGGGTGATCGTGGAGCTGTGCCACCGCTGGTACGGTGGCGAGGATCCGCGTGCATTGCCGAGCGGCATCGCCACGGCGGCCGCGTTCGCCAACGCGATGACGCTGGACATCGCCATGGGCGGCTCCACCAACACGATCCTGCACCTGCTGGCGGCGGCGCAGGAAGGCGGCGTCGACTTCGACCTGCATCACATCGACGCGTTGTCGCGGCGCGTGCCGCAGCTGTGCAAGGTCGCCCCCAACACGCCGGAATACCACATCGAAGACGTGCACCGCGCGGGCGGCGTGTTCGGCATCCTGGGCGAGCTGGACCGCGCCGGGCTGCTGGATACCTCGGTACCGACCGTGCACAGTTCGACGCTGGCCGAGGCGCTGCAGCGCTGGGATGCCACGGTCAACGACGACGCCCAGCTGCACACCTTCTTCGCCGCCGGTCCGGCCGGCATTCCGACCCAGGTGGCTTTCAGCCAGGCCACACGCTGGCCCTCGCTGGACCTGGACCGCGCCGAAGGCTGCATCCGTTCGCTGCAGCATGCCTATTCGCTGGAAGGCGGGCTGGCGGTGCTGCGCGGCAACCTGGCCGAAGACGGCTGCGTGGTGAAGACCGCCGGGGTGGATGAATCCATCCATGTGTTCGAAGGCACTGCGCGCGTCTTCGAAAGCCAGGACGCCGCGGTGGCCGGGATCCTGGCTGACGAAGTGCAGGCCGGCGACGTGGTGGTGATCCGCTATGAAGGCCCGAAGGGCGGCCCGGGCATGCAGGAAATGCTGTACCCGACCAGTTACCTGAAGTCCAAGGGCCTGGGCAAGCAGTGCGCGCTGCTGACCGATGGCCGCTTCTCCGGCGGCACGTCGGGGCTGTCGATCGGCCACGTGTCGCCGGAAGCCGCCAGCGGCGGCGTGATCGGACTGGTGCAGGACGGCGACCGCATCCTGATCGACATCCCCTCACGCAGCATCACACTGCAGGTGGACGACGCCACCCTGGCCAACCGCCGCGCCGCCGCCGACGCACGCGGCTGGAAGCCACTGCACCCACGCCCGCGCAAAGTCACCAGCGCCCTGAAAGCCTACGCCCTGCTCGCGACCAGCGCCGACAAAGGCGCCGTCCGCGACGTAACCCTGCTACCCGACTGAAAAAAGGGGACGGAGGGAATTAAGTTCACTTAATTCCCTCCGTCCCCTTTTTTCGTCGCCTTTTTTCAGCCGATGACGCGCTTGAAGGGTGGCAGGGCGTCGATGATGCGTTTGCCGTAGCGGCGGCTGAGCAGGCGCGAGTCGAGGATGATCACGCGGCCGGTATCGGTGGAGGTGCGGATCAGGCGGCCGGCGAACTGGGTCAGGGTGCGCAGCGCATGCGGAATCGCGATCAGGTTGAAGGAGTTCAGGCCACGCGCTTCGAACCATTCGCTGAGCGTGGCGGTCTGCGGATCGGTCGGCACGGCGAACGGGACCTGGGTGATCACCACCGTGGTGCAGGCCTCCCCTGGCAGGTCCAGGCCTTCGCCAAACGAGTTCAGCCCGAACAGCACCGAGCCTTCGCCCGCGGCGACGCGGCGCAGGTGTTCGTCGATCAGCCGGGTCTTGGACATCTCGCCCTGCACCAGCACCTGCTTGCGCTTGGCAGCGGCCATCAGGCCGGCGACCTTCTCCATCTTCCAGCGCGAGGTGAACAGCACCATCGAACCTTTCGTCCAGTCCAGTTCCTTGGCCAGGTAGCGCGCCACTTCGCGCGGATGGCCTTCGCGGTCATCCGGGGTGACCGGGAACGGCGGCACGATCAGCTCGGCCTGGTTGGGCAGGTCGAACGGCGAGGTCAGCGACACCATTTCGGCGTCGGGCGGGATGCCGTTGTCGATCGCCAGCGACTGGAAATCACCACCGCCGGTCAGCGTCGCCGAGGTCATCACCACCGAATCGACCTCATCCCACAGCAGCTTGCGCAGCACGTGCGCGGCCGACACCGGCGAGCCGTGCAGCACGAGATCGCCCTCGCGCGTGGCGGTGATCCAGCGCGCCATCGGCGGCGCGCCTTCCTTGTCTTCGCGACGCCACGCCTGCCACAGGTTGTACTGGCTCTCCACCATTTCCAGCGCCATGCCGAGATTGCGCTGCAGCCGCTCGCGGGCCGGATCGTCCTGCTTGCCCTTGGCCACCTGCGAGGTGGCCGCGTGCGCCCAGTTGAACAGGCTGCGGGTGTCGTCGGCCAGCGCTTCGATCGGCTCGCGCCAGGCTTCGGGCAGGCGACCGTTGGCGGCGCGCCACATCGGCTCTTCGTCGGCGGGTGCCGGCATCCAGACCGCTTCGACGTGGTCGCGGAACGCACGCAGCTGCTTGGCCACGCTGGTCGCCACATCGATGGCCTCGTTCGGCAGCAGGTTGCCCAGGCGGTCCTTGTCCACCGCGCGGTAGGCACCGGCGATCAGGATCTGCAGCCGGCCCACGCGCTTGGCCATGTCATCCAGCGCCAGGCTGGCCGCGCCCTGGTCGATGGCCACGTTGCCCACGTGGTGCCCCTCGTCGAGCACCAGCAGCATGTCCGACGGCGCAGCGATCAGCGGCTGGTTGTTGTCACTTTCGCCGATGGACAGCGCCGACAGCAGCAGCGCGTGGTTGGTCACCACGATCTGCGCATCGCGCACCGTGTTGCGTGAGCGCAGCACCGCACACTGGGCGGAATAGGCGCAGCGCCGCCCGGCGCAGGCCGACGCGGGCGTGGTGATGCGACCACGCAGCCCGGGGCTGATGGTTTCCGGCGCATTGTCGATATCGCCGTCCCAGCTGCCCGACGTGAACGCGGTGGTCAATCGCGCGGCGATGTCCATCTCGATCGGCGCCAGCGGGCGGTCGTACAGCGGCTGTTCGTCCTCGAACATGCCACCCTGCGAGGCCTCGCCCTGGGCTTCGGCGGCGTTGCGCGTGCACAGGTAGCGGGTGCGTCCCTTGGCCAGCGCGATGGTGGCTTCCAGGCCGGTGGCCTTGAGGAAATTGGGAATGTCGCGCTCCACCAGCTGCGACTGCAGCGCCACGGTACCCGTGCTGATGACCAGCTTCTTGCCATGGGCGAGCGCGATCGGCACGCCGGCGGTGAGATACCCCAGGCTCTTGCCGACGCCGGTAGGGGCCTCGACCACGCCCACGCCGCCGCTTTTCGACAGCGCACGCGATACCACGCCGATCATCTGGCTCTGCGAGCGGCGGGTGGCAAAGCCGGGGGTGTTGGCCTGCAGCGTGGTGTATGCCTTGCGGATGGCATCCTTCAAGGCATCGTCCAGCATGCGCGGCACGGCGACGGATTCGGTCACGCCAAGGCTACCGGTACGGGATCAGGCTGCGTATTGTCGCACGGCCGAACGTCACGACTGCCGCACCACGCTGAACCTGTCAGGCCGCAGCAGCGGGGTCCCCGCTTTGGCGCGTGGACCCTGCCAGGCTCAGGCCGGGCGCGGCACCCCACCGCGCAACGCACGGGTGAGCGCCCAGACCACCAGCACCAGTCCGAAGGCTTCCAGCACCGCCAATGCCAGGTGCACGGCAGTGAAGATGGAGGTCATGCCGGCCACCGCGTCGTAGTGGCCCATGTTGACCAGCAGCATCGGCAGCATGCCGGCGAACATGCCGCCCAGGCTGGCCGCGCCGAGCAGCAGCAGGCCCGACAGCGCACCGCTGCGCACCGGGCCACGCGGCACGCCGAGCACCCAGACGACGCCGATGGTCAGCGCGATCAGCACCGGCAGCCGGACCAGGGCCATGGTGAGCACGTTGAGCAGCAGTTCGCTGGTCTCCATGCTCAGTCCTCTCCGCTCAGCCGCTGCGCGCCGTCACGCAGCTGCGCATAGACCGCATTGGTGTCCGGCCGGACTTCGTGCCACTGCAGGAAGCTTTCCGCAGCCTGCTCGACCAGCATGCCCAGCCCGTCGACGGTGTTGCGGCATTCGGCCGCACGCGCCCACGCCAGGAAGTCGATCGCGGCATCACCGTAATTGAGATCGACGGCCGTGGTCATGCTGTTGACCAGCGACAGCGGCAGCTTGAACGTTTCGCCCGGATCGCGCCCGGCGGACGTGGCGTTGATGATCAGCTCGAAATCGCCGATCTCATGCATGCCCTCCCAGTAGCGGCTCAGCGCGCGGCCGGGCTCGCCCATCGCGTCGATCAGCTCGTCAGCCCGTTCCGGCGTGCGATTGACCACCACCAGCTCGCGGATGCCGGCATCGAGCAACGACGGGGCAACCGAGCGCGCCGATCCACCCGCACCGAGCAGCAGCACACGGCGACCACGCAGGTCCAGGCGGTGGCGATCGGTCAGGTCGCGCACCAGCCCGGCACCATCGGTGGTGTCGCCGTGCCAGCGGTCGCCCTTGCGCAGCAGCGTGTTCACCGAACCGGCGCGGGTGGCGCGGGCAGTACGCGTGGTGCACAGCGCGTACGCGGCTTCCTTGTGCGGCGAGGTCACGTTGGCACCGCGTCCGCCGTCGGCGGCGAACGCTTCCAGCGCGGCGAGGAAGCCGTCCGGTGCCGCGTCGATGGCCCGGTAGTCGACCGCAATGCCTTCCTGCCGGCCGAACGCAGCGTGGATGTCCGGCGAACGGGAGTGGGCGATGGGGTGGCCAAAGACAGCGTAACGATCGGTCATGGAATCCTCTGTTGGTTCAAGGGGACGCCCTACACTGAGCGTCCCTGTGCTGCCTGGACCCGGACGATGCGATCTGCCCTGCCCCTGCTGGCGTGCGCCGCCAGTTTACTCTGCGCCCCCGTGGCGGTGGCGTTGAATGAGTTCGGCATCGAGGGCATGGGCGTGGTATCGACCAAGTCCGGCGAAGGCCGCGCCAGCCTCAGTCCGGATGGCCAGCGCATTGTGTTCGCCAGCGACCGCGCCGGTGGCCGGGGTGGCTGGGATCTGTGGCAGGCGACGGTGGTGGACGGCCGTTGGCAGGCCGCCGAGCCCTTGGCGCTGAGCAGTGCCGGCGATGACCTCGACCCGTATTTCAGCCACGACGGACGCTGGCTGCTGTTCGCCTCTGACCGCGATGGCGTGCTGGCGCTGTACCGCGTCGCCGTGTCGCGCGACGGCCCGTTGGACGTCCCGGAAGCCTGGCCCGAACACGGTTCACGCGCGCCCGAGCGCGGCCCGGCGCTGAGTGCGGATGGGCAGCGGCTGTTGTTCGCGCGTCACGTGGGCAAGGGACACGGCTGGGATCTGCACGTTGCGGCCGTGGACGCGGGCCAGCGCCGCACGGCCGTTGCGCTTGATGCGCTCAACAGTGCGGCCGATGAAACCGATGGCGACTGGCTGGGCAGCGCGGGTGCGGTGGCCTTCACCCGGGCGGGCGACGGCATCGCGCAGGTCTGGCGCAGCGACTGCGCGTGGACGGCCACTTCGCTCCAGCCTGTGGCGCTGTCGTTCAACACGGCCGACGGGCGTACCCATGCGCCGGTGGTCGATGCGGCCAAGCCGGCTGAAATGCTGCTGGCCAGCAGCAGCGCACGTGCGCCACGGGCCGGTAGTGGCGACGTGTACCGGATGCTGGCGCCAAGGCCGGCCACGGAAGCCGGATGCATTCCGCCTCAGCTGCCTTCCGCACCCAATCGGTAGTGACGGCCGCTGGCCGTCAATTGCCCATCCGCGGAGTGTGCTTCAACCCGGGCGCGGTGCCTGTTCGGGAACATGTTCGAACGATGGATCACGCTGGAGTACCGCATGCGCCTGGCTCCCAGCCTCAGACCTCAGTCGCAGCAGTGACGCCTCTACAGGGGCGCTGAGCGCATCGGCAGTGCGCATGTCGGCACGCAGCTGCGCCGGGTCGCCGATGGCTCCCTGCACGACAAAAACCCGCTCTGCGTGCGGCGAGGTGTCCGTGGCCCGACTCAGCACGATGTGGTCGATGCGGCCCAGGCCGTTCTCCCTGGCCAGGCAGGCGAGGCTGGCGGCCATGCGCTCGCTGTGCGCGTCATAGTCCCGGCCCAGGCCGGCCTCGAGTTGTCGCATGGCGTGTTCTGCCTGCGCCAGCAGCGCGTCCGGGCTGGCTCCCTGCTGACATGCGGCCTGCACCGCCGCGTGGCGCTGGAGATAGGGCGGCAGCGGCGCGCAATGCTCCGGATTCGTGGCAGGCGGAAACAGCGTGGGTGCGATGCGCCGCAGCGTCGCGGCATCCAGGTCACCGGATTGAGGCAGTCCTTCGGCGCCCTGGTAGTTGAGGACCGCCCGCTGCATCGACAGTCGGTAGATCCCGTCCTCAGCCAAAGCGGCATCGTCCGCGCCGCGAAAACCAGCCATGTTCAAGCGCTGCTGCACCAGACGCACCAGATCGCTTGTTTCCCCTATGCGGATGATCCCGTCGTCGATCACTGCGCGCGGCTCGATGCCCGTGTCGCGGCGGGCTGGATCAATCGACAAGCGGCCACTGACAAGATCGTCGACGTAGTTCGCGTAGTGCTGGTAGTGGCCTGTGTCGGCTTCCATATGGACGTGTCTGCGCCCCCCGAAGGGCAGCCCTTTCGCCGCCTGCGTGCCCAATGACTGGCCATACCGGACGGAGTCGCCCACCGCCACGCTGATCGGGTCCAGGTGGCGGACGCGGGCAAGCAGCCGCCCGTCCTTGTGCTCCAGGATATCGACCAGTCCCTGGCGCGGGATGACCCTGCCGATGTAACCGGCGACGGGGGCGGGCACGTCGACATTGCGCGCACCGCGGCCGAAGGGTGCGATCCTGCTGTCTTCCAGGATGAAATCCTTGATGAGCAGGATCTGGTCCGCGCCGATGGCACTGGATCGCACGTCGGTGCGGCGCGTTTCGAGTTCCTGGATTTCACCACCGACCAGCCCATGACTACGCGCGCTCGGCGCCTCCGTCCTGTGCAGACGACCATCTTTGATGAATGCGTCTGCATTGTTCTTCGGGTGATGGGTAACCAATCCCTCGAAATCAGCCACCGGCTGGTTACCCAGACGCCAGCTGTGGAGCTGCGTTACGCGATACTTTGCGGTTTCGCTCGACCGGTTTTCCTGGATCATGGCAGTGCCGGCAGGTGTGAGGGGCAACCAGCGTGGCGGCACTACGTGCAGCGATGGAAGTCAGTGCTCCGTTCACCGTCCGTAATCGTCAAGAAGTTTCCCTTGAGCACATAAACTTCGCTGAACGATATGCCGGGAGCGGCATCCGACCCCTTGGTGATTACCCACACCGCCGGGTCCATGGAAACGCGGCGGACACGGATCGGCACCTGCTTCATTTCGTAGCCATGGGTTGCACGCGACCCGATCCTTATCAGCGATTGAGTGTCGTAGGCAACGGGACTTTTGCAGCCGCCGGGCGCAGCGTCCCAAGTGCCGTGGAGTTGTTTCGGCATCATGGCCAAAGAAGCGGCAACCGCCGCAGCGCAGCCTGCCACTGACACGAGGGAAGCCAAGATCAACGGTACCGGTAAGACAGTCTTGCACGTCATCGCATGGCATCCTGACTGATTGAATGCAAGCGGCAACCATCTGCGATCACTTGCAACGACGATAGTCGAAGCTCCTTTCCCCGTTCGTTATCGTCAGAAAGTTTCCGCTCAAGACATAGACTTCGCTATCGGTCAATCCAGATGCGGCATCGGACGCGGCCGTGATCACCCATACCTGTGGATCATGGTGTACGCGCGTTATTTCCACTGGCACTTTCCGGCTCTCATAGCCATGTATGGACTTTGCATCGATGTAGATTGGGGACTGCGTATCAGGACTCAGCTCCAGCCTGCAGGGATTCGGTCCGTAGTCCCACATTCCGCGCAACACTTTGGGCATCCGGACCGCGTTCGCTGCCAGAGAACCCATCGGCGCGAGAACCAGGGCCACCATTGCTGAATTCAACACCAGGTTCTTGAAGCGCGTCGGAAAACTCCGTTCGAACGCCGTGTCGGCGTCTCCCAAACCTACCGATGGCGACGCCGTCGCGTCAGAGCCTCACGCGACATCGTCTCATTGCCGCGAGCTGTGCCCGAGTCCGGCAGGGTCGCGCATTGACGCACCTTCAGTGCTTCAGCACATTACTCAGCATGCCGTCCTTATCGGCATCGGCGATAGCGTTTGGTCGTTTGTCCATCCGTAATCGTCAAATGGTCTCCCTTCAGCACATATATGTCGCTGATCACTATCTCTGGAGCGACGTCGCTCTCTGTTCGGATCAACCACGCCGCGGGATCGACGGATATCCGCCTCACAGTCTTCGGAATCTCCTCGTCCTCATAGCCGCGGATCGAAGTAGCGTCTATCTGCTTCGGCGAATCAATATCGGGTTGCAGCGGCAACGTGCAGGGATCCGGACCGAGATCCCACGTACCCCAGAGCGCCTTGGGTACTTTCACCCCAGCGGCTCCAGCCGGTGCAGAGAACACCTTGCCTTCTGCAGCGGATGCACCAGATAAGAGCATCAGGGCTGCTGCAGCCCCGCGCGATGCGCGATTTCTCCAGCTCATGGGAAGTCCCGTCGCGCGCCATCTCGGCGCCTTGCGAACTTACCCTCTGGGCGCGGCCAAGTCAGGGCCGCGAACGACGTCATGCTGTTGCTGACGCTGCGCGTGCCGGCCATCTTCCGGCACGCGCCGAGCCCTGGTTTCAGCGCCCCAGCAGTTTCGCCCGCGCCTGCTCGTAGTCCGCCTCGCTGATGCGGCCGGCGTCCTTGCGCTGGTTCAGCGCCGCCAGCTCGGCCTGCACGGTTTCAGGCAGCTGCAGTTCCCGCGCGACCCGGGCTGCGGCAGAGGGCTGCTCCGGCGCACGCCGGCTCGCGCGGAAAGACGCCAGGGCCAGCGCCACGATCAGCGCACCGAACACCACCACACCGACGATCCAGATCGCCCAGTGACCTACGCCCAGGATTTCCATCGCTGCCTAAACCTCGTTGTTGATCCGGTCATTGTCAGCCTTCGCGCAACCAGCGCGCCACCTGCGGTGCGAAATAGGTCAGCACGCCGTCGGCGCCGGCGCGTTTGAAGCACATCAGCGACTCAAGCACGCACGCACGTTCGTCCAGCCAACCATTGGCGGCGGCTGCTTTCAGCATCGCGTACTCACCGCTCACCTGATAGGCGAACGTCGGCACGCCGAAGGTCTCCTTCACCCGCCGCACCACGTCGAGGTACGGCATGCCCGGCTTGACCATCACCATGTCCGCGCCCTCTTCCAGGTCCAGTGCGATCTCGCGCAGGGCCTCATCACCGTTGGCCGGGTCCATCTGGTAGGTCTTCTTGTCCGCCTTGCCGAGGCTGCCTGCGCTGCCTACCGCGTCGCGGAACGGGCCGTAGTAGGCCGAAGCGTACTTGGCCGAATAGGCCATGATGCGGGCATTGGTGAAGCCCGCTTCGTCCAGCCCGCGGCGGATCGCCCCGATTCGTCCGTCCATCATGTCCGACGGCGAGATGACGTCCACGCCAGCCTGGGCGTGCGACACCGACTGCTTCACCAGCGCTTCGACGGTGATGTCGTTGAGCACGTAGCCGCTGTCATCGATGATGCCGTCCTGGCCATGAGTGGTATACGGATCCAGTGCCACGTCGGTCATCACGCCCAGCGTGGGGAAGCGCTCCTTCAACGCGCGCACCGCACGCTGCGCGAGGCCATCGCCCGCCCATGCGGCTTCGGCATCCAGTGACTTCAGCGCCGGATCGATGACCGGAAACAGGTCGATCAGCGGGATGCCGAGCTCCATCGCCTGTTCGCCCACTTTCAGGAGTTCGTCGATGGACAGCCGCTCCACCCCCGGCATCGACGGAATCGCGGCGCGCCCGGCGTGTTCGTGTACGAAGACCGGGTGGATCAGGTCGTCGACGGTCAGCGTGTTTTCGCGCATCAGCCGCCGTGAGAAGTCATCGCGACGCATGCGGCGGGGACGGTAAAGGGGGTGCGACATGGCGGGCTCCATCAAGACATCAGGTCACTGCAGGCGGCAAGCGCGCAGCAGCAGGGGGTGGGGACAGCGGGCGTCCACCGGCGCGTCCCACAGGTCGTCTTCGATGACCCGCTCGCTGGCCGGGATGGCCCACTCCACCCGCACGGGCACGGCAGTCGCCAGCACCGTGGACACCACCGCCGGAACGATGGACCCGCGCGGGAGATACAGCAGCTGCCAGCCGGGGGGACATGGGCGGAGGGTCATGGGACGTGGGAAACAGGGGCGCCGAAGGCGCCGGCCATCGAATCCGCCATTGTACGCCCGGCCGTCAGGTCCTTCGGCCGGGCTGCGACGCAGGGTCGCAGGGGTCAGACGATGCCGCCGCCCAGGCCGAGGCGGAAGATGCCCACCACGATCACGATGCCGTTGAGGATCAGTCCGGTCCAGGCGCGGCCGCGCTTGCTGGGATGCGTGAACAGGATGCCGACGGCCGCGATCAGCGCGCCCACCGCAGCGAACGGGATCAGGAACCAGTTGCCCCAGCCGAGCAACGGAACCAGCGCGACCACCATCCACACCAGTGCCACGATGCCCCACAACAGACTGATCAGTCCCATACGCCCTCCTCGTTGACGAATTGGGCCCACCATAGCCGTTCATGCAGGCCGCCGATAGGGCCGCTGGGCCTGCCGTGGAGCTTGCCACGGCACTCACCGGCGCGGTGCTAGCGTCCGGTCAGGGCCCCGGCGTTGGGGCCGATTCAGATCGATGGACCGATGATCCGCTGACTACCTACAGGGGTTCGTGCCATGAACATGAAAACTGCCCGGTTGCGCTGGGCTGCTGCGGCCACCGTGCTGCTGGCTGCGGCCGGCTGCGCGAGCACCTCACGCGTGATGCTCGGCCAGGCGCGCGCGCCGATCGACCCATCGCAGGTGCAGGTCTACTCCACGCCGCCCGCCGGCTCGGTAGAGATCGCCCAGCTCGAATCCTCCAGCGCGGTCGGCTTCGGCACGCAGGGCCAGACGGATGCTGCGGTGGCGCGCCTGAAGCGCGATGCGGCAGCACTGGGTGCCAATGGCGTCATCCTGATGGGCGTCGGCTCCAGCGGCTCACCGGTGGGCATGTCGGTGGGCGCCGGCAGCTATGGGTCTCACGTGGGCGGCGGCCTGGGCATCGGCATCCCCACGACCCAGAAGAAGGCCGCCGGGGTCGCGATCTGGGTGCCCAATCCGCTCCCGGCGCGCTGACCGCAAAAAAGGGGACGGAGGGGATTAATTTCAATTAATTCCCTCCGTCCCCTTTTTTTCAGCGGTGTTTCGGGATGAAGACTTCGTTAACGGCCTTGGCCAGCTGGTCCGGCGGCAGCAGGCCCTGGTCGAGCAGGAAGTTGTTGAACGCCTTGCGGTCGAACCTGGCACCGAGGGCCAGTTCAGTCTGCATGCGCAGTTCCAGGATGCGGGTATAGCCGTAGAAGTAGCTGCCGGCCTGGCCCGGGGAACGGACGGTGTACCGGTCCAGTTCCTGGGTGGCCATCGCTTTGGACAGACCGACTTCATCGATCAGCACGCGCTCGGCGTTGGCGCGCTCGATCATGCCCAGGTTCAGCATCGGATCCAGCATCGCGCGGGCCGCACGCAGCAGCCGGAACTGCAACGCGATCAACTGGCCGTCCAGCGGTTCGTACGGCACCATTTCCGCCTCGGCGTACAGCGCCCAGCCTTCCACGTTGACCGAATTGAAGGCGAACATGGTGCGCGCCAGCGATACGCCACGTTCCACCATGGCGGTGAACTGCAGCTCGTGGCCCGGACGGCCCTCATGCGCGCTCAGCGTCCAAGCGGCCGAGCCGAAATTGAAGTCGTCATACTGCGCGCCTTCGCCGGCGGCAGGGTTGCCCAGCGGCAGCACGAAGGTGCCCTGCTGCCCGGTGTTGTTGACCAGCGGCGCCGGCAGGAAGTGCGGAGCCGGGCTCGCCGCGCTTTCCGCCGCCGAGCCGAGGCGCATCTGCATCGGACGCTGCGGTACGTCGACGATCTGGTGCTCGTGGATCAACGGGTCGATCGCATCGATGACCTTGCGGTAATGCCCTTCCAGCTGGTCATTCGGGATCGTCTCCTGCTTCAGGGCACGGATCACTGCGACCGGGTCGGTCGGGTCGCTGACCTTCAGGCCTTTGGCCTTCGCCACCAGCGGTGCCAGCTGGCGCATCGCCGAACGGGTTTCCATGAACTCCAGCTGGGCGCGCTGCATCAGCAGCGCCGGCTCGATGTCGATGCCGACCTGCTTGAGCTGGAATGCGTACACCGGCGCGGGCAGGCGGGTTTCTTCGCGCGCTTTGGGCAGCACGTTGGCGCGGGTCCACGCCGCGTAGTCCTTCATCTGCCCGGCAAGCGCCTTCATCGGCGCGTCGGCGCCTTCAATCCTGTATTTCTGCAGCAGGGATTCGATGCCGCTGATGTAGGTTTCCACGTTGTCCAGCGACTGCTGCACTTCGATCTTCGTCGGCTGCAGCAGGGCGCTGTTGGACAGGCGCTCTTCATAGCGCTGGCGGGCGAGCGTGGTCAGCGCGGTGCCGCCGGGCTGCAGGCCGGCATAGGCCTTCAGGCGATCCAGCGCCTTGGCGCGGCGGTCGGCCGGCACCTGGTCGGACAGCAGCAGGTTGAGGCCGCTGAAGATGGTCTGCGGCGCGTCGCTCCACGGCAGGAAGTACTGCTCGCCCAACGCACTGCCTTCGATGCTTTCGGTGGCCGCGCCGATCATGATCTCCAGGTCCTGGCGGACGTTGGGATCCTTCTCCGCCGCCAGCCTGGCCTGCAGTTCGGTGCGGGCCCGCGTCATGGCCTCGCGGTAGCGCTTGCCGTTGTCCGGGCCGAGGTCGGCGACCTTGTCGTCGTAGCCGGGGACGCCGAAGAAGCCGGTGCTTTCCGGCTGGAACGGGCCCTGTGCATCGAGCAGGATCTGCGCGAGCTGGTTGCTGCGCGCCACCCAGGCCGGTGCGCTGGCCGGCTTCTTGGACGCGGCGGCCGGAGCCGCGTACACCGGAGCGGTGGCAAGCAGGGGGGCAGCGCCAAGGGCAAGGGCAATGGCAAGGACAAGCGGCTTCATCACACACTCCGGAATTCGGGCAATTCCAGCACCCTACGCATTCGCGCGCGGGGCGGCAATGCGCCGGAGGTCATTGGGTGGAGTGACGCGTGCGGGGGCGTCGACGATGGGTCGCCTGCGAGCGACGATGAGGCAGA
>JAZBLM010000082.1:0-15874 GCA_037033225.1 Pseudomonadota bacterium | reverse complement strand
CCAGCACCAGCCCACCAATCACCGCGAAGGCCACCAGCACGCCGGCGGTGTACCACAGCGCATGGGCCCGCGCGCGCTGGCGGCTTTCGCCGCTCTGCGCCAGCCCCAGCACTTTCAGCGAGAGGATCGGCAGCACGCAGGGCATCAGGTTGAGTACCAGCCCACCTGCGAGTGCCAGCAGCAGCACGACCAGCAGGCCGGTCACGCGCGACGGCTCCGGCGGACGGGTCCGCTGTGCGTTGCCGGCGCTGGCGTCGGGCCCGGGTGCTGCGGCGATGGCCGCCGCGGCACGGTCGTCGGCGGACGTGTCCGGCGCGCTGTCCGGCACGATCGGCACGATACGGCGCGTATCGCCGCGGGCCTCCGCACCGTTTCCATCGGCGCGCTGTGCCTCGCGCGGCAACGCAGCCGGCAGCGCGTCGCCGCTGCCGGTGGCAACGGAGCGCGCGTCGACCCGGCCCGCTGGAATTTCAAGCTTCACCCGGCGGGTCATCGGCGGATAGCAGATGCCATCGGTCTGGCAACCCTGGAAGGTCACCACCAGCGTGGCATCGACCGCGTCGGCATGGCTGCGGTGCAGCGGCAACGTGGCATCGGTCTGGTCGAAGTACACCGCAACGTCGCCGAAATGCTCGTCACGATGCGAACGCGCCGCCGGCCAGCGCAGGTTCTCCACGCGGATGCCGTTGGCGCCCTCCAGCTTCAGCGAGGTGCGGTCGCGATACAGGTAATAGCCCTTGGCCGGCGTAAAGCGCAGCAGCAGGGTGTTGCCATCATCAACGATGGCCTCGAAGCCGAAGGCCCGCTCTGATGGCAGCGGCAGACCTTCGGTCGCGGCTGCCGCGCCGGGCAGGCGCAGGCCACCGGAGGCGCCGAGTGCACCGGTCAACGGCGACGGCGGCAGGCCGCCCGCTGCGCCGGACAGGGGTGACGTCGCCTTGCCGGCGGCGCCCTGCGCTCCAGGTAGGGCGACCTGGATGACGCGCTTCTGTGGCGGATAGCACACCCCCGCATCCGCACATCCCTGGAAACGCACTTCCACGCTGACCGTGCCGATCGCGGGGTCCGGCGTCCCCGGCAGGGTCGCGGCCAGCCGCTGGCGGTAGGTTTCCACCTCGCCGAAGAAATCATCGTGGTGGCGTTCGCCGGCCGGCATTTTCAGCGTACCGGCGTGGAAGGACGGGTCGGCCTTGACACTGGTGCGGTGGCGATACAGGTAGTAGCCCGGCGCGATCTTCCACTGCAGCTGGATCTGGTCGCGTGAGGCGGCGCTGGCCGTCAGCGCGAACGCTTCGTCCACCGGCAGCAGGTCCTTCTCGCTGAGCGCCCAGGCGGGCAGGGTCAGGGCAAGCAGGGCAAGCAGCGCGAGCGGCCGCACCATCCCCTTCATGAAACCAGGCTTCATCAAATGTGTTCCTCCCGGGTCTGCGCCCGGATCCAATCCAGATAGGCCGGCAAGCCGGCGCGTGTTTCGACCGCGATGCACTCGGGGAGTTCATACGGATGCAGTTCGACCACGCGCGCGATCGCGGCATCCAGCCGGGCGCCGGTGGTTTTTATCATCAGCTGCAGCTCGCTGTCGGTGGTGACTTCGCCGTCCCAGCGGTAGGTGGACCGGGCGCCATCCATGCGGGTGACGCAGGCCGCCAGACGTTCGTCCACCAGCGCGTGCGCGATGCGCTCGGCGCTGGCCGGATCGGGACAGGTGGTGAACAGCAGCAGGACGGGATCGACGGTCGACATCGCCGCCGAGTATAGGGCCCCGGCCCGGACAGAAGGCCGGGCCGGGGCATCAGACAGATCGGAAAAGCGTCAGTTGGCCAGTTGGCAACTGGTCGGCTTGGCCGAGGTGAACAGGGCCGGGGTGGCCCATTCCGGGTGGTCGATGAACGGGTTGCGGTTGCCCTGGAAGCTGTAGATCACCTCGTTGCGGGCGCGTTCGGTATCGGTCGGCGGATCGGCCAGGTGCCAGTCGATCAGCGTGGACAGCAGTCCCATGTAGGCCGGCGAGCTGCTGGTCTTGACGATCCGGCTGCGGTCATCGGTCAGCTCCAGGTCCGGCTCGGACTGGCCAGTTGCGGCATCCTTGCCCCCCTCATAGCGGATCGCCATGTACATCACCGCACGCGCCATGTCGCCCTTGCGCGCGCCCCACACCTCGAACGTGCCCTGGTTGCCGTCCGGCGACCGCACCCAGTTGGACGTGCCGGGGTAGCCGCCGCTGCCGCCGCCCTCGCCATTGTTCGCTTCGGTGGCACGCTCGCCGCAGCCGCTGTCGCATTTGGCGAAGGGCTTGTTGCCGCGGTCCGCGTTCCACTGCGCATCGGTCAGGTACAGCATGTGGGTATCGGTATACGGGGCGTAGGGCAGGCCCTTGTCGCCGGTGGTGCTGGCGAAGCCGAGCGAGTTCGGCCACGTGTGCTCGCGGTTGTAGGTCAGCCCGCTGCCGGTGCCCGCGCGCGCGCTGCCTTTGACGTAACTGCGGTTGCGGTAGGCATCGAGCACGTTGCCGGCATTGTTCGGATCCTCGTCGGCGATCTCGAGGATGGTCCAGGTGCTGGTGCCGGACCCGCTGTAGGGATACGCGGTGTGGCCCTTGATGGTCTCGTGCAGTGAGCAGCGCAGCTGGCTCGGGCTGGAGGTGTTGACACGCGAGTAGTACGCGCCGGGATTGCCCGGGTTGCCCGGATCGGGCGTGCCGGTGCTGCTGGCCACGGTGAACGCGATGCGCGTATCGGCCGCCGGGCGGGCACCCTGGCTGTCGCGGATGCGGCTGGCGCGGATATCGAAGCGGCAGGCCTCACCTGCCACCAGCGCGGTATGGGTGGAGAGTTTCAGCGTACGGCCGCTCGCCGGATGGCTCAGGGGGACGCTGCCGGACTGGCCGCAGCTGAGTGCGAAAGCACCGCTGGACACGGTCACGTTCTCGCTGAAGACCACTTCCAGGTCACCGGCCGCCGGGAAGGTGCTGCTGCCCTGTGCCGGCAGGGTGGTGGAGACCGAAGGCGGGGTGTTGGGACCCGGCGTGCCCGGGCTGCCGCTGAAGGTCTGGCCGGCATTGCAGGCGCCGAAGGTCTGTGCCGCCGACGGCGCCCAGCTGAAATGCGCGTACTGGCTGCCGGTGCCGGTCAGCTGCAGGGAGGTGCCGGGCGCGGTGCTGTTGCTTTCGGCGACCGGGATGTTCTGGCTGGTCCGGCCGGCGGCAGGACCACTGGCAGCGGTGAGGGTGCCCTCATAGCTGATGAACTGCACCACCGCGCCGCTGGCATCGACCAGCGCGATACCATCGTTGGCGCCGTTCTGGAGGCCGTTGGTCGGGTAGCTGACCACGGCGATGCTGGCACCACCGCAGGCGGCGGCAGTACCGGCCGGCACCGCATTGTCGGCGTACACGGTCGCCGCCGACGGGGTGCTGCCGTTGTACAGATACAGCCGGTAACCGGACAGGTCTTCGCCGGCAGTGGCGACCACCTCGATCGCTTCGCCGACGTCACCGGCTGCGGTGCTGTCGTCGTAGTGCAGTTCGTTGATGAAAACCTCGGCATGGACCGGCGAGGTGGCCAGCGCCAGCAGGCAGCCAGCGGCAAGTGGTGACAGCAATCGCATCGACTACTCCTTGTGAGCGGATCCCCACCACGCAATCTAGGCGCATTGCATGACAGTGTCTGTCGGCGTTGAGCCCGACCGTGACCGGGTGTGACCGTGGTCACCAAAAAATTTCGTCCAGGCCCCCTTGAAAGGGCACACCGGGGCTCCATCTCTGCTGTGTCCCGGTCTGCCGGGCTTTTTTCTCGCGCGGTTCTGGCAGTCACCTGTGGTGAGTGCTAAAATCGCCCGACTTTTTCAGTGCAATCAATAACTTGGAGGTCTCACATGAGCAACTTGAAGCCGCTTCACGACCGCGTGGTGGTCAAGCCGATCGAAGCCGACGAAATCTCTGCCGGCGGCATCCTGATTCCGGATTCGGCCAAGGAAAAGTCGACCAAGGGTGAAATCGTCGCCGTCGGCCCGGGCAAGGCCCTGGACAACGGCAGCGTGCGCGCACCGTCGCTGAAGGTCGGTGACAAGGTCATTTATGGCCAGTACGCCGGCAGCAGCTACAAGGAAGCCGGTGTGGAGTACAAGGTCCTGCGCGAAGACGACGTGCTCGCCATCATCGGCTGAGCTGCGTTGCGCATGACCGTGTGACCCGTACCCCCGTCATATCCAAGCCCGGGCATGGCCCGGCGCTACATAACAGGTGAATCAAAATGGCTGCCAAAGATATTCGTTTCGGTGAAGACGCCCGCGCCCGCATGGTCCGTGGTGTCAACGTGCTCGCCAATGCCGTGAAGGCCACCCTCGGTCCGAAGGGCCGCAATGTGGTGCTCGAAAAGAGCTTCGGCGCGCCGACCATCACCAAGGACGGCGTGTCCGTCGCCAAGGAAATCGAACTGTCCGACAAGTTCGAGAACATGGGCGCGCAGATGGTGAAGGAAGTCGCTTCGCGTACCAACGACGATGCCGGTGACGGCACCACCACTGCCACCGTGCTGGCCCAGGCCCTGATCCGCGAAGGCGCCAAGGCCGTCGCTGCCGGCATGAACCCGATGGACCTCAAGCGCGGTATCGACCAGGCCGTGAAGGCCGCCGTCGCCGAGCTGAAGAACATCTCCAAGCCGACCGCTGACGACAAGGCGATTGCCCAGGTCGGCACCATTTCGGCCAACTCGGACGAGTCGATCGGCAACATCATTGCCGAAGCGATGAAGAAGGTCGGCAAGGAAGGCGTCATCACCGTTGAAGAAGGCTCGGGCCTGGACAACGAACTGGACGTCGTCGAAGGCATGCAGTTCGACCGCGGCTACCTGTCCCCGTACTTCGTCAACAACCAGCAGGGCCAGACCGCTGACCTGGATGACCCGTTCATCCTGCTGCACGACAAGAAGATCTCCAACGTGCGTGACCTGCTGCCGGTGCTGGAAGGCGTCGCCAAGTCGGGCAAGCCGCTGCTGATCGTCGCTGAAGAAGTGGAAGGCGAAGCGCTGGCCACCCTGGTGGTCAACACCATCCGTGGCATCGTCAAGGTCGTGGCCGTCAAGGCACCGGGCTTCGGCGACCGTCGCAAGGCGATGCTGGAAGACATGGCCGTGCTGACCGGCGGCACCGTGATTTCCGAAGAAGTCGGCCTGTCGCTGGAGAAGGCCACCATCACCGACCTGGGCCGTGCCAAGAAGGTGCAGGTTTCCAAGGAAAACACCATCATCATCGACGGTGCCGGCGATGCCTCGGCGATCCAGTCGCGCGTCGCCCAGATCAAGACCCAGATCGAGGACACGTCGTCCGATTACGATCGCGAAAAGCTGCAGGAACGCGTGGCCAAGCTGGCCGGCGGCGTTGCAGTGATCAAGGTCGGCGCATCGACCGAAATCGAGATGAAGGAAAAGAAGGCCCGCGTTGAAGACGCCCTGCACGCAACCCGCGCAGCCGTTGAAGAAGGCGTGGTCCCGGGCGGCGGCGTGGCCCTGGTGCGTGCCCTGGTCGCCGTTGGCGAGCTGAAGGGTGCCAATGAAGACCAGACCCACGGCATCCAGATCGCCCTGCGCGCGATGGAAGCGCCGCTGCGCGAGATCGTGTCCAACGCCGGCGAAGAGCCCTCGGTCATCCTGAACAAGGTGAAGGAAGGTACCGGCAACTACGGCTACAACGCCGGCAACGGCGAGTTCGGCGACATGGTGGAGTTCGGCATCCTGGATCCGACCAAGGTGACCCGTTCGGCCCTGCAGAACGCCGCCTCCATCGCGGGCCTGATGATCACCACCGAAGCGATGGTGGCTGAAGCCCCGCGCAAGGAAGAAGCAGCAGGCGCTGCGGGCGGTGGCATGGGTGGCATGGGTGGCATGGGCGGCATGGACTTCTAAGTCCAGCGTACCCGCAGCACCCCGAAACACCAGGAAACACCAGGAAACCCCGCCGGAAACGGCGGGGTTTTTTGTTGTCCTCCGGGTCCGTGCGTGCTGGACCTGGCAGCTGCAGCGACGCCGGACGGCTTGCAGCTACGCAGCGTTGCCGGCCTGCTGGGTGACGTAAATGCCACATCCGATCCATGCCCGCGGCCGCAAGCTGTGGCCTGGTTTCAACGCGCGAGCCCTTGGCACTGGGCTGTTTCAGGCAATGCGTCGCAGATTGCGACAGGCCAACTTGAAACCGTACAGGAACTGATTTCTAGAATCGCCGCCTTCGGATACCCCGTCGGGGTTCCATCCACCGGGAGCGATCAAGCGATATGGGCGGGATTGGGCTGGCCGACGATCATCCGGTCGTACTGGACGCATTGCAGACCTGTCTGATCGACGGTGGCATGCGCGTGGCCTTCAAGGCGCGCACCGCCGAAGCGCTGGTGGAGCAGCTGCGCGGCATGCCGTGCGACGTGCTGGTCACCGATTACTCGATGGGCCAGACCACGCAGGTGGGTGATGGGCTGGCGATGATCGAGCGACTGCGGCGGCAGTTTCCGCAGTGTCGCCTGGTGGTGTTCACCATGCTGCACAACCCCGCGTTGTTCAGCCAGCTGCTCGCCCTCGGCGTGGATGGCATCGTCAGCAAGAACGATGAGATCCAGCACGTGGTGCATGCGATCCGGGCCATCCAGTCCGGGCTTGGACTGCCCTACCGGTCGACCAGCGTGCGCGCCTCGCTCAGTCTTGAGGGGCATCCCGGTGCCGCGCCGCTGCAGGCTCTCAGCCAACGCGAGATGGAAGTGGTCCGCCTGTTCGCGCAGGGCCAGGCATTGGATGCGATCGCGGCCAACCTGGGCCGTGCCAAGACGACGGTCGCCACGCACAAGAAAAATGCAATGGACAAACTGGGCGTCAGCAGCAATGCCGACCTGATCCGCTATGCGTTCGATGCCGGGCTGGTCTAGCGTTGTTGCGCTGCTGTGGCTGCTGGTGTCCATCGGGACCCCGCTCTCGGCCATGGCGACAGGCGCGGCACCTGCACTCGCGTTGCGCAGCCAGGTCGCGCCAACGCATTTTCCGGTGCGTGTCTCGCCCGATGACCGGCGCTGGCTGCAGGCGCAGAACGAGCTGGTCATTGGATTGTGGGGGGAAGACTGGGCGCCGATCCAGTTCCGTCCGGACGACGGCTCGGTCGCCGGCGTCGCAGCCGATCACCTGGTCCTGCTCGGCAATGCCCTGGGCGTGCCGGTGCGGGCTCGCTGGTTCGCCGATCGCGCTGCCGCCCTGCGTGCGCTGCGGACGCAGGAAGTCACCGCGATCAGTGCCTTTGCCGATCCTGTCGACGAAGCGGACCTGGACGCGACGGCGCCCTATCTGCAGGCACCGCTTGCGGTGGTCCGGCGAGGGGGACCGGCGCTTGCCGAAGGCGGCGCACTGGAGGGGCGGGGCGTCTTCGTAGCGCTGCAGGCTGAAGCGCGCGCATTGCTGTCATCGCACCCGGACGCACGGCAGGTGTCGGCGCGTCCCTCGCTGTTCGCCGCACTGGAAGCGGTGTCGCTGGGGCACGCCGACTACTACGTCGGTGACCTGGTGTCGGCCAGCCATGCCGTCGAGCAGGGGCTGTTCCTCAACCTGCGCATCGCCCGCATCGAACAGGACACGACCTGCTTCGGATTCATCACCCTTGCCAGCCGACCCGAGGCGAAGCGCGTACTGGGCCAGGGCCTGAACGCCATCGCGCCGTGGATGCGCCAGAGCATCCTGAGGAACTGGGCCGCCGGTGCGGCGCAGGACATGGATGCGTCCAACCGGCTGGCGTTCACCGACGACGAACAGGCCTGGATCGATACGCATCCGGTCGTCCGCGTGGCCGTGGACACGACCCACGCACCGTATACCTTCATCGACTCACGAGGTGAGTTCGCCGGCGTGTATGCCGACCTGTTGAAGGTGATCGGCCGCCGCACGGGGCTCCGCTTCGAGGTCGTTCCCCGCACATCATCTTATGGGCTGGACGCCGCGCTGCATCCGGCCAGGACAGACATGGCGGCCTTGCTGGTGCCCAACGCGGCCCCGGGCGGATCGCTGGCGCTGAGCAACGAGGTGGTACCGGTCGTCTGGGTGCTGGTGGCTCCCCGCACCGGCAGCGGCATCAGTACGCTGGCCAGCCTGCGGGGGAAGCGGCTCGCACTGGTGCGGGGGGGCGGCATGACCGAGTGGCTCCAGGCGCGCTACCCGCAGATCGAGCTGTTGCCGATGGATAGTGCTACCGACGCGCTGGATCTGGTGGCCCGCGGTGACGCGGACGCTTCCTTGCAGACGCTGGCGTCGGCCAGCTATGCAATCGAGCGCTACTTCGACCAGCTGCACATCGCCGGCAGCGTGTTCGGCAGACCGCAGGTGGCACGGTTCGGTGTCGATGCGGCGCATCCGCAGTTGCTGGCCATCCTCAACCGGACGCTCGATGCCATGTCGCCTGCCGAGCGCGCAAGCATCGCGTCGCGCTGGCTGGCCAACATCAACTACCCCAGCAGTACCTGGCAGAGCCTGCGACGCTCGGTGTCGCGCTGGCTGCCGTGGCTGGTGGGCGGGCTGGCGCTGGTACTGGGCTGGAACAGCCTGCTGCAGTACCAGATCCGTCGACGCCGGCAGGCAGAGCGGGAATGGCGCGCGGCCAAGCAGGCAGCCGAGCGGGCCAGCAGCGAAAAGTCCGCGTTCCTGGCGGAGATGAGCCACGAGATACGCACGCCCATGAATGCCGTCATCGGGTTGCTGGAGATGGCGAACCGGCGCCGCGCCGCCGGCATGGACGATGCCGAGTCGCTGTTGTTGGCCGAGGCCTCGGCGAAGGACCTTCTGGACCTGGTCGGGAACCTGCTGGACCTGGGCAAGATCGAGGCCGGCGAGCTGTGCCTGGCGCCCCGCGCGATTTCGCTGCACGCGCTCATCGCAGGATCCATCGCCTTGTTCGCTCCCGCCGCCGAGCGCAAAGGCATCGTGCTGACGCATGCCATCGACGCGGCGGTGCCCGATGGGATCCGTGCCGATCCGCTTCGCCTGCGGCAGGTGCTCGGCAACCTGCTCGGCAATGCAGTCAAGTTCACCACGCAGGGCCAGATCGTGCTTGAAGCGCGGCTGCATGAGGGCAGGCTCTGCATCAGGGTGTGTGATACCGGTCGCGGTATCGCGGCGGCTGATCTCGCCACGATCTTCGAGCCCTTCCGCCAGAGCGATACGCCGTCTGCGTCGATGGGCACCGGGCTCGGCCTGAGCATCGTGCGCAGGCTCGTAACGTTGATGGACGGAGCCGTCACGTTGCAGAGCAGCGAAGGCAATGGCACGCAGGTGACAGTGGAGCTGCCTCTGGTCGCAGCAACGTTGGGACAGGCCGTGCAGGACGACCTGCTGTTCGCGCGCAGGCGGTCGCGGGTGCTGGTCGTGGACGACAACCCGATCAACCTGCGGGTGGTGACCGACCAGCTGGAGTGGCTGGGTTATCAGGTGACCCAGGCCAGCGATGGCATCGCCGCACTGCAGGTACTGCAGGGGCCTGTGAGCGTCGACCTGGTTCTCACCGACTGCAGCATGCCGCGGATGTCCGGTGCCATGCTGGCGACCGCCATCCGCCGCGACGAACGGGTCCGCGCACTGCCGCGGAGGGTGATCATCGGCCACACCGCCAATGCCCTGCCCGAGGCGCGGACGGAGAGCCTGGCCGCCGGCATGGACGACGTGCTGGTCAAGCCGATGGGCGTAGCGCAGCTCAGTGCCGTGCTGGCCCGCTGGATCGCGCCCGGCGACGTCCATGCGGCGGATGCGCAGCGCCCGCAACCGGCGCCCGCCGAGGTGCCCGGTCTGCTGCAAAGCGTTGAAGCCGATCTGCACGCGCTTGCCCAGGCCATGCGGGCACAGCGCTGGCAGCAGGTGGCCGATGTGGCGCATCGGCTGCGCGGAGCGGTCGCCTGTACCTCCCCGGCCGAGGACGTCGACCAGGCATGCCTGGTGCTGGAACTGTGCGCGGCCCGCGATGCGACCAGGGACGTGGCGGTGCTGCAGGGCCACCACGCGCGTCTGGTCGAGCGCATGGCGGTGTGGTGTGCCGAACACGGGCACACCCGACCTGCACTCTCGAATCCGTTCGATGTTCGCCAAGGCGGCGCAGCGGCAAAGTACACCTCGTCGGCAGGGAACGCCGCTCTCCCCCCTCATCAAGAAAGAGACACACCATGAAAAAGATCATCTTCGCCGCCCTGATCCCGTTCGCCCTGCTGGCCGGCTCCAACGCCATGGCAGGCACGCAGAACTGCGCCGCCAAGATCAGCGCCATCCAGGCACAGATCGAAGTGGCCAAGCAGTACGGCAACACCCGCCAGATCGCCGGCCTGCAGACCGCACTGTCCCAGGCCAAGGCCAACTGCACCGACGCCGGCCAGGCTTCGAAGGCGGAAGAGAAGGTCCGCAAGGCGCAGGAAGACGTGCGCAAGACCCAGGAAGACGTGCGCAAGGCTGAGCAGAGCCTGCGTGAGGCCCAGGCCAAGCGCGATCCGAAGAAGATCAACAAGGCGCAGGAAAAGATGAACGAAAAGCAGTTCAAGCTGCGCGAGAAGATGGACGACCTGCGCCAGGCCCAGGCTGACCTGGCCGCGCTGAAGGGCTGATCGCCACCGTATTGACGAGTTGCACAGGAAAAGGGGCCCGGCCCCTTTTCCTGTGTCTGCTGTTCCCGTGTTTTTTTCCTGATTCCCCATGGAGTACATCGTGCGTCGGTCGTTGATCTTCCTCGTGCCTGCCACCTTGCTGCTGGCGTCGCCACGCACCTTGGCGTCAACGGGCGAGAGCCCGGGGCTGCCCGTGGCGGACGATGAAGCAGGGAGTGCGGAATTTCCCGGGATGACCGCTTCGCCCGTGCGCATGAGCGTGATGATCAATGGCCATTGGAAGGGCTATTCCTGGCTGCGCATCCGGGACGATGGCGAGCCGTGCGCGTTGGTGTCGCACTGGCTGGAGTGGGGCATCACCTCCACGACCGAATTCGTTCCCGACTCGGCGACCCCCGGCCACGGCAACTGCGTCCAGCCGCTCGCACCGCGGTCGCGTGCGCCGCTGGTGATGGACGCGGAGGGTCAATCCATCGACGACGCCCACCAGGCTGAGGGGCCCGGCGGGGAGGAAGCAGGCACGGCGGCCCAGGCCGACGACGAACCCGCCGCCATCGAGTGGGAGGAAGACGACGAGGACGACGAGCCGGTGGTGCGGCGACGCTACGACGCCCAGCGTCACCAGTTGAAAGTGCGCGTTCGCGATACATTGATGAGCCGCGCACGCGGTGATGTTCCTTTCTCGCGTTACGACGATGGCGTCAACGCGGTACGCCTGGACTACCGGATCAGCGGCTCACGCAGCGAGCGTGCGCTGGAGGACGCCAGCGTGCGCGACAGGTCGCTGTATGCGACGCTCAATCCCGGTATCAACGTGGGGCCGTGGCGCGTGCGCTCCACGCTCAATTACGCGCACGACACGGCATTGCAGATCGACGGCGTCCGCGAGCCACGCTGGACCCGCGACAACACCTATCTCACCCGCGACCTCGGTCGCTGGCGCAGCCGGTTGCTGATCGGCGAAGGCTACACCGACAGCCTGCTGTTCACGTCCATTCCCTTCACCGGCGTGCAGCTGGGTTCCGAAGACAGCCTGCTTCCAGACTACCTGGAGGCGTTCACGCCGGTGGTGCGAGGTGTGGCGAGCAGCAACGCCGAAGTCATGGTCCGCCAGGGCGGGGTGCTGTTCTATCACACCTCGGTCGCGCCAGGCCCCTTCGTGCTGTACGACGTGCGTCCTCCTTCGACGTCCGGCGACATCCGGGTCACCGTGCGGGAAGCCGACGGTACGGAGCATGTTTCCATCGTGCCCTACACCGCGATGCCGCTGCTGACCCATGGCAAGGTGTGGAAGTACGCAGTGAATGCCGGTCGCTACCGCCCGCTGTTCGGCAACCAGCACCCGGACGACGTCCTGCTGCAGGCCACGGCCGGCTATGGCCTGCCCGCCAAGCTGAGCGCCTATGCTGGCGTGCTGGCTACGCACGGCTATGACAGTGGGGCCCTCGGCGTGGGCTGGGACCTGGACAAGGGTGGTGCGGTGTCGCTGGACGTGACCCAGTCAAGGGTACGGCAGCCGATCGCCGATCCCACCGGTCGCCAGTGGCGGCTGCGCTATGCCAAGTCCATCGCCACCACCGGCACGGGTGTTGCCGTGGACTATCGCCGCTTCGAGGGTGGCCAGTTCCGTACGCTTGAATCCAAGCTCGAGCGCGATCGCCAGGTCGATTTCTGGAAGGATCTGGTAGGCCCGGGCAACGCGGACGAGTGGGTGACCGAGACGCGCGCACGTTCCCAGCTGCGCATGGAGCTGAAGCAGAACGTCGGCGACACCGGCAACGTGTATGCAACGTTCATCCGCTCGGACTACGCCTCGCGCACGCCGCGACGCTTCACCGCCCAGGTCGGCATGACCTGGTACGGGGAGCGTTTCGACCTGGACCTGCAGGCGAACCATCGGCGCGTCGGGCGCATGCGGGATACCTCGGCACAGTTGAGCCTGAGCGTGCCGCTGGGCAAGGTGCGCGGTAACACGCTGCGTTACGCGGCCAGTGCGGACCGCGACGAGGCGGGCGGGCTGACCTGGAACAACCGCCTGGCCGGGTCGGGGATGCGCGACTACCGGCTCAACTACGTGCTTGACCAGCAGCGTGCACACCACGATGCGTCGAAGCGTGCGGACAGCGTGCGGGTGAGCTACCAGGCCGATGCGGCGCGCATGAGCGTGGGCCACACGCGTGGGAGCGGCAACCGCCGCACCGATGCCAGCATCGAAGGCAGCATCATCGGCTGGAGCGGTGGCCTGGCGCTGGGCCAACCGCTGGGTGAGACCGTGGGGATCGTGGACGCTCCAGGCTACAGTGGCGCCAGCATCGATGGACAGATGGCCACACGCACCGATGCACGTGGCCGGGCGGTGGTGTCCTACCTGACGCCGTACCGCGTGAACCGGCTCGGCCTGGACAGCATCAAGCTGGGCGACGCCTACGACTACGACTCGCTGTTCCGTGAGGTGGTGCCCACAAGCGGCGCGGTCCTGGTGGTGCCGATCAATCCGGTGGAAGCCATCCCCCTGCTGCCCTGAGCGGTGGCGGACGACGCGCCTCCCGCTGCAGTGCCGGCTTCCGCCGGCGACGCGCCGACCATTGAAACCACGGCGGCCGGCTGCATGCATCGCCCCATTGCCCTGGATCAGGCGGCTTCGAATTCCACGCTGCGCTCTGTTACCGCGATGGTCCGGCGTCGCGCACGCACCGCTGCCGCCAGACGCTCCAGCACAACCTCGGTGGTGGCCCAGTCGATGCAGCCATCGGTGATGCTCTGGCCATGGACGAGCGGCTGGCCCTCCACCATGTCCTGCCTGCCGCCTACCAGGTTGCTTTCAATCATCACCCCGACGATGCGCTGCTCGCCGCCGGCCATCTGGCCGGCGATGTCTTCGATGACCTTCGGCTGGTTGTCCGGGTTCTTCAGGCTGTTGGCGTGGCTGGCGTCGATCATCAGGCGGGTCGGCAGCTTCGCCCTGGACAGGACCTGGCAGGCGTCGGCGACGCTGCCTGCATCGTAGTTGGGTTGCTTGCCGCCGCGCAGGATCACGTGGCAGTCCGGGTTGCCCGCAGTCGCTACGATGGCCGTTCCACCCTGCTTGGTGACCGACAGGAAGTGATGCGGGTTGGTTGCCGCGCCTACTGCATCGGCCGCGATCTTCAGGTTGCCGTCGGTACCGTTCTTGAAGCCCACCGGGCACGACAGTCCGGAGGCGAGCTCACGGTGTACCTGGCTTTCGGTGGTACGTGCGCCGATCGCGCCCCAGGCCACCAGGTCCGCGATGTACTGCGGCGAGATCACATCGAGGAACTCCACGCCGGCCGGCAGGCCCAGCTTGTTGATGTCACGCAGCAGGCCACGCGCGAGGCGCAGGCCCTTGTTGATGTTGAAGCTGCCATCAAGGTCGGGATCGTTGATCAGGCCCTTCCACCCGACCGTGGTGCGCGGCTTCTCGAAGTACACCCGCATGACGATTTCCAGTTCGCCGGCCAGTGCATCGCGCAGCGGCTTGAGCTTCTGCGCGTACTCGATCGCCGCGGCCGGGTCATGGATCGAACAGGGACCGACCACGACGGCCAGCCGGTCGTCGGTGCCATGCAGGATGGCGTGCAGCGCGCTGCGCGAGGCGCTGACCGTGTCGGACGCCTCGTCATCGCAGGGCAGCATGGCCAACAGCTGGGCCGGTGGAGTCAACGGTTCGATGTTGCGGATACGCAGGTCGTCGGTATGGGGGGGCACGGCGGGATTCCTTGGACGGGTGGGGGTCCCAGCATGGCGGCAACAAAAAAGCCGCCAGGTTCGCTGGCGGCTTTCGGGAATGCGGCTGAAGGGTTTCTTCAGGGTGAACGCAGTCCTTCCTCCGCCAGTGGCTTCGGAAAGTAATACCAGTAAAAACGGGCATGGGCTGCGTGCATGGATCCATTGTCAGCACACTTTCCCGCCAGTGCAACTGTTTCAATCGCAACGGCAGGCAGCCTTGCCTGCACGGTGGCGCGGTCGCCGCGCCCGTGCGGGCGTCTCAGTGCACCTCGTCGTGGTACACGAACTTCGGCATCTCCCAGCGGTAATGGATCGCCATCAGGCGCAGCGCGAAGCCGCCGCCCAGGCAGCACAGGATCGCCACCTCGTCGGCCACGTTCCAGTGAAGCAGCAGCAGATAGGCCGCACCGGTCAGCAACGAGATGATTGCGTACAGCTCTTTCTGGAAAATCAGCGGCACTTCGTTGCACAGGATGTCGCGCAATACTCCGCCGAAGGCGCCGGTCAGCATGCCGGCGATCAGCACGATCGGCGTTGCGTGCCCACCCTCGCGCGCGATCGCGCAGCCGATGAGGGTGAAGGCAATCAGCCCCAGCCCGTCCAGGACAAGGAACGTGCGGCGGAAGTGGTGCATCCAGCGTGCGACCCACGTGGCGATCAGCGCCGCGCAGACCGTGAAGGCCAGATACTCGGGGTGCTGCACCCATGCCAGTGGATAGTGGCCCAGGATGATGTCGCGCAGTGAACCACCACCCAGCGCAGTGACGCAGGCGATCATCACCACGCCGAACAGGTCCATGCGGCGGCGGCCCGCAGACAGGGCGCCGGTCATGGCTTCGGCGGAAATGGCGATCAGATAGATGATGGACAGCAGCATGGACAGACTCCGGACGCGGTAGGGCCGGCCACGACGTTCCATCTCGATGCGCGCGCATCGACGGACGGTGACCGGTGCCGCTCCCGCTGTCCTTTTGCCTGAGAGTTCAGCGGTGGTGACCGCGTGCCCCTTCGGCGGATCCCATGGGATCTCTCTCCAGCTCGGCAATTCGGATACATGGGTGGTGGAATGTCCTTCCACCGGCCTGAGCGATCATGGGAGCCTGCGCCTTCGGCGGGTGCCGCGTGGCACCACTCTCCTGCATCCGGCGCCCAGTGTAGCCGCTGGCCGGCATTGGGCGATAATCGCCCCATGAGCCGTGCAGACACCCCCTGGTTCCTTTATCTGCTGGAATGCAGCGACGGAAGTTATTACGCGGGCATCAGCACCGACGTACAGGCGCGTTTCGCCGCCCACCTGGCCGGCAAGGGCGCGCGCTATACGCGGGCGCGGCCGCCACTGCAGGTGCTGGGCGTACGGCAGTACAGCGGGCGCGCGGAAGCATCGCGCGCCGAATGGGAGCTCAAGCGCCAGCCGCGGGCCCGCAAGCTGGCATGGCTGCAGGAGCAGGGTGCCCGCTGAGGCGGAATGTGCCGGCGGACGGGAAGCCGGTCGACCATGGGTCGACCCTACCGGGGTGGCGCGGGCGTTGG
>JAZBLM010000081.1:0-16157 GCA_037033225.1 Pseudomonadota bacterium | reverse complement strand
CCTGGACGCGGTTGCGGCCGAGCCGCTTGGCGGCATACAGGGCTTCATCGGCGCGCCGCAGCAGCGACTCGGCGCCATCGCCGCTGGACCACTGCGTCAGCCCGGCACTGAAATGCACCGGTATGCGCTGGTCCTGCATGGTCAGCACGCGCTGGGCCAGTGACCGCTGCAGGCGCTGCAGGGTGGACATGCTGTCCGCGCCGGGGGTGTCCGGCATCACCAGCACGAACTCGTCGCCGCCGAGCCGCGCAACGCGGTCGCTGGCACGCAGCAGCAGCTGGCAGATGCTGACGAAATGGCGCAGCACCGCGTCGCCACCGGCATGCCCGAACAGCGAGTTGGTCTGGCTGAACTCATCGAGGTCGATCACCGCCAACGCCAGTGCGCCACCACCGCGTGCGACACGCGCTAGTTCGGACTGCAGCAGTTCGTCAAGCCCGCGCCGGTTGAGGGCGCCGGTCAGCGGGTCGGTACGCACCAGGTCGGTGGCTTCACGCAGGTCGTGCTCCAGCTGGGCGATCCGCTGCTCGGCCATCTCTACTTCCAGGCGCGCATGGGCCAGATGGTCGCGTGCCTGGGCGGCCTGCTGCTGCACGCGGCCGGTATCCACCAGCACGCCCTGCAGCAGCTGGTTGAGGTCGGCGATGCTGCGTGCCTCGCGCAGCGCCAGGGCATAGCTGCTGATGCGGTCGTGGTATTCGCCGGTGCTGTTGGCCATCCCGTCGAGCTGCTGCACGAAATCGCCCATCAAGCCGCGCATCGCCGCCTTGGACTCGCTGATGCCCTGCTTGAGCAGGCTCTGTTTGTAGATGACCTCGCGCAGCTCACTGCGCGTGCGCTCCACCGTCGCGGTATCCAGCGGCCCGGCCAGCAGTTGGCGCACCGAGCCGATCTGCCCGTGCAGCCAGGCGCCGTCATCCAGCAGCTCGCTGATGTTCTCCAGCAGCAGATCGAACAGGCCCAGCAGCAGCTCGTCACGTTCCTGCCAGGCATCACTGCGGACGCCGATCTGGTGGCCCAGCTCGCGCTGGCCCTGTTCAAGCGCATCCAGTGGCTGCCCCGGGCGCCACTGCTGCCATGCCGCGCCCTGTGCGATCGCCTGCGCGCGCAGCTGCGGGTCATGCTGCAACAGGCCAGCGACGGTCACGCCCAGTACCTGGCGCAACTGTTCGCGCAGCCGGTCGGTATCGGGCGGAGCATCCGGTGCGTGCAGTTCGATGGTCCGGATGTACTTGTCGATCAGCTGGCGCATCGCGCGGCCATAGCGGGCCCAGTCGGCCTCGGCCTGGGCGGACTGCAGGCGATCGCCCATGTCGCCGAGCTCGCCCGGCAGGGTCGCCATGCCGTCGGCGAACGCGGCCAGCAGGGACTCGGGGTGGGCTGCGTGCGCGAACAACTGCTGGAGACTGAGGCCGTTGCCCCCCCGTGTCACCGCGCGCGGCGCATCCCCACGCGGCAGCGCCGCACGCACCTGTGCCAGCGGCCCGAGCTGGGTACCGGGATGGGTGCGGGAATCACGACGGTCCGTCATGCGGGGGTCCGGAAGCGGCAGGGCTGGTGACAGCATATCGGCGCGGCCGACGTTGGCTTTATACCTGTCCAGCGGTCACGATGGGGCCTTGGGTGAAAGGTATCGCGCGATGCGAGTCCTGGTGTCCAGGTGATCGGCGCGGCCGAGCTGGCCTGAGGCGCGGGGCGGACGCCGCGGCATGACGGCCAGCGGCCGTCACTAACGGGGTGGGGCATGACGGCCAGCGGCCGTCACTGCCGGGGTGGGGCATGACGGCCAGCGGCCGTCACTACCGGGCTGGGGCATGACGGCCAGCGGCCGTCACTGCCGTTGGGGGTGTTTCAGCTGGCCAGTGCCAGGTCGTCCATCATCGCGCGCAGGAAGCGGGCGGCTTCGCCGCCGGTGGCCGCGCGGTGGTCGAAGGTGACCGACAGCGGGATCACCTTGTGCGCTTCCACGCCTCCCATGACCGGGGTCATCTGGTGGCGGGCACGGCCGGCGCCGACGATGGCCACGCACGGCGGGACGACGACCGGCGTGGCATAGCGACCGGCGAACATGCCGAAATTGGACAGCGAGATCGTGTAACCGCTCAGTTCCGATGCGGCGATCGAGCGACCCTCCACCTGCTCGCGCAGGCGGTTCACGCCTTCCCGGATGCCGCGCGCATCCAGCATGTCCGCATTGCGCAGCGCCGGCACGAACAGGCCTTCTTCAGTGTCCACCGCAATGCCCACATCAACGTGTGCGTGCAGGGTGCGGGTCAGCGCGTCGCCGTCGAACCAGGCATTCATCGCCGGCACCTTCTGGCACGCGATCACCATCGCGCGGACCAGGCGGGCGGTCATGTCGTTGCCGGGCTGCCAGGCATGGATGTCGGCGTCGTCGTTCAGCGTGGTCGGTACGACCTTGCTGTGTGCGTCGGCCATCACCCGTGCCATGTTGCGACGCACGCCCTTGAGCTGCTCCGGCTGGCCCTTGGCGATGACGCCCGGTGGCTGGGTGCGCATCGGCTTGCCGGCGGCGGACATCGGCGCGCGCTGGCTCTGCTCGCGTGCCGGCGTTGCGGCGGACGCGGTGGGCACGGGAGCTGCAGCGGCGCGCGGCGCTGCGGGTGCAGCCCCCACCTTCGCACTGCCATCGGCCGCGGCCTGCTTCACGTCGGCCATGGTGACGGCACCCTCGGTGCCGCTGGCGCGCACGCGCGACAGGTCCACGCCCAGCTTGCGCGCCATGGCACGTACCGCCGGCACCGCCTTGACGCCGCCGACCGCTACCGCCTGCTCGGCATGAACCGCATTGGAGCTCTGCATCGCCCCGACCACGGTGCCCGCGTCATCGCGCTCGCCGCCTTCCTTGATCTCGCCGCCCTCGTCGGAGGCAACCACCGCGTCCGGCCGTGCCGCTGCCGGTTGGCCTGTGCTCGGCGTGGCGGCCGGTGCCGCATGCCCGTGGCTGTGTCCGGTGTCCTGGCCGTCGGCACGCTGCGGCAGGTTCGGATCCAGCTCGAAACTGGCCAGCACTGCGCCAGTGGCGATGATGTCGCCAGCCGCGCCGGACAACTTCAGGATCTTGCCGGAGACCGGCGACGGCACCTCGACAACGGCCTTGGCGGTCTCCATCGAGACCAGCGGCTCATCCAGGCGGATGGTGTCCCCTTCCTTGACGAACCATTCCACGATGGTGGCGTCAGGCAGGCCTTCGCCCAGGTCGGGCAGGTTGAAATTCTTGGTCTGGCTCATGTGCAGTTCTCTTCCAGCAGTTCCAGTTCGCGGGCCGGCAGCCAACCCGTCGCGCCATTCGCGCGCTCGGACCACCACCAACCCCCATGTTCATGATGCAGCCGTACCAGCTCGCCGTTGTCCACGTCCAGCTCGCGGGCGTCGTAGTCACGCAGTGCTTCGGCGTGGCCCTCGTCCAGCAGTTGCAACCAAGCCACCGGCGCCCAGCCCGCGCTACCGTCGCGCGTGCTAACCCATGCGAAGGCCGGCCACTCCTCGTCGCGGACACCGACCTGGACGATCTGGCCGGTGCGCAGGCGGAGCGGGTTGGCGTACTGGCTGCGGTACGGGCCGATGAGGCGGGCCCGCATGTCAGCCCGCCGCAACGGCGCGCTTGGCCGCCGCCACGATCCGCTCCACGCTGGGCAGGTATTTCATTTCCAGCCGGAACAGCGGGATATGCGTGTCATAGCCGGTCACGCGTTCGACCGGGGCCAGCAGGTCGTACAGCGATTCCTCGGCCAGGCGCGCGGCGATCTCGGCACCGAAGCCGGCGGTCTTGGGCGCTTCCTGCACGATCACGCAGCGGCCGGTCTTGGCCACCGACTCGGCGATGGTGGCGAAGTCCAACGGGCGCAGCGTGGCCACGTCGATCACTTCGGCACTGATGCCTTCGCCGGCCAGCTTGTCAGCTGCTTCGAGCGCTTCCTTGACCTGCGCGCCCCAGGTCACCAGGGTCACGTCGGTGCCATCACGCAGCACGAAGCACACATCCAGCGGCAGCGCCTCGCCATCGTTGGCGACCACTTCCTTGTACTGGCGGTAGATGCGCTTGGGCTCCATGTAGATCACCGGATCCGGTTCGCGGATCGCGGCCAGCAGCAGGCCGTAGGCGCGCTGTGGCGAAGACGGCAGTACCACGCGCAGGCCCGGTACGTTGGTGAAGATCGACTCGTTGGCTTCGCTGTGGTGTTCCGGCGCGCGGATGCCGCCGCCCCACGGCACGCGCAGCACCATCGGGCAGTGCAGGCGGCCGCGGGTACGCGTACGCAGACGCGCGGCGTGGCAGATGATGTGATCGACCATGGGGTACATGAAGCCGTCGAACTGGGCTTCGGCGACCGGCTTCATGCCCTGCGCGGCCAGGCCGATGGTCAGCCCTGCGATGGTGGTCTCATCCAGCGGGGTGTCCAGGATGCGGTTGGCGCCGAAGCGCTGCTGCAGGCCGGCGGTAGCGCGGAACACGCCACCGTTGACGCCCACGTCCTCGCCCAGCACCAGCACCGACGGATCGTGTTCCAGCTCCCAGGCCAGCGCCTGGGTGATGGCTTCGATGAGGGTGATGGGGGTGGTGGTCATGACCGTGTCTCCAGCGGCGACGGCAGCGCTGTCGGCCGCGTTGGTGCGGGGCGCCGCGGCGCCGTGCTTGATGTCATCCATGGCGCTGCTCCAGGGCGATGGCGGCAGCACGCTGGGCCAGCAGGTCCGGCGGCGGATCGGCGTACAGGAAATCGAACATCGCTTCGACCGGCTGCACCGGGGTGTTGAGGTACTGGTTGACGTCCTCGTCCACGCGCGCGCCGCACTGCTCGATCCAGGCCTTTTCCTCGGCCTCGCTCCACACGCCCTGGGCGGTGAGGTACTTGCGCAGGCGCAGCATCGGTTCCAGCAGCCAGGCATCCTTCACTTCGGCGTCGTCGCGGTAGCGGCGCGCGTCATCGGCCGTGGTGTGGTCGGAGAGGCGGTAGGTCATCAGCTCGAGCACGGTGCCGCCGTTTCCGGCAAGGCCGCGTTCGCGCGCCTGTTCCATCGCTGCCAGCACGGCGACCAGATCATTGCCGTCCACCTGCAGGCAGTGCAGGCCGCCGGCCAGGCCCTTCTGTGCCAGCGTTTCGGCACCGGTCTGGGCGGAGCGGGGCACGGAGATGGCCCACCCGTTGTTGACGATGCACAGGATCAGCGGGAGCTTGTACGCACCCGCGGAGTTCAGTGCAGCGTAGAAATCGGTCTTGGAGCTGCCGCCATCGCCGCACACGGCTACGGCCACCTGCTTCTCGTTGTTGAGCTTGAACTTCAGCGCGGCACCCGCGGCATGCAGGCACTGCGTGGAGATCGGCACGCAGAACGGGAAGTCCTTGCTCGCGTTGCCGGCGTAGTCGTTGCCACGCTCGTCGCCGCCCCAGTACATCAGCACGTCGTACGGGCGGACGCCACGCATGAACATCGCACCGTACTCGCGGTAGCTCGGCGCGAAAACGTCGTCGGCCTGCATGGCGGCGCCGATGCCGACGTGTGCGGCTTCATGGCCCAGGCAGGCAGCATAGGTGCCCAGCTTGCCGGTGCGCTGCAGGGCAATGGACTTGCTGTCGAAGACGCGCACGTAGAGCATCTGCTTGAACAGCGGGACCAGCACCTGCGGATCGCGCAGGGACGCGGGCAGGTCGTCGCGGACGAGATTACCGTCGGCGTCGAGGTACTGGAGATATTCGATCTTGAACTCAGCGGCAACTGTCATTGCGGACTGCACCTTCGACAGGAAGTTACAAATGATATGAATCGCCATGTTAAGGACGGCGTATGAAAAAGCCGTCCTGCGGCGCAGCACGATTGTCTGCCGCCCTGGCCTGTTCAGGAACGATAATCCACATAAAACAATGTATTCAGCTGATGCTGCAAAGCAGCACTCGGCGTCTCCCGGATCGCCTCTACTGCCTCAGAGCGCGGCACGTTGCGCGTCCGTCGCTGTCCGGCAGTGACCGACGGCGGCCGCTGCGGCATCCCGGGCAGGCCCCTGGCAACGCGCACCGCTCCCGGAACATGGCCTGTTACGTTACGCTTCGTCGTCTTTGGCCGGGTCTCCCCGCATGCCTGTCGACAACAACCAACGTGATCTGGAAGCGGGCATCCTGACCGATCTTCAGGACCGGCTGACCTACGGCGGCTACCTGCGCCTGGACCAGCTGCTGGCCGCCCAGCAGCCGCTGTCCAGCCCCCCGCATCACGACGAAATGCTGTTCATCATCCAGCACCAGACTTCGGAGCTGTGGCTGAAGCTTCTGGCCCACGAGCTAGGGGCGGCGATCGGATTCCTGCAGCGCGACCAGGTCTGGCAGTGCCAGAAGGTGCTGGCGCGCGGCAAGCTGGTGCTGCGTCAGCTGACGGAACAGTGGTCGGTGCTGGAGACGTTGACACCGTCGGAGTACATGGGCTTCCGTGATGTGCTGGGACCGTCGTCCGGCTTCCAGTCCCTGCAGTACCGCTACATCGAGTTCCTGCTGGGCAACAAGAACGCGCAGATGCTCAAGGTGTTCGAGCACGATGTGGAGGGGCAGCAGCGGCTGCGGACGGCACTGGAGGCGCCCAGCCTGTACGAAGAGTTCCTGATGTACCTGTCGCGGTTCGGCCATGCCATTCCCGCACAGTACCTCGATCGCGACTGGACGCAGCCGCACGTGGCCGACGACGCGCTGCACGGTGTGTTCGAACGCATCTACCAGGACACAGACCGCTACTGGCGTGAGTACGCCCTGTGCGAGGATCTGGTGGACCTGGAGACGGCTTTCCAGCTGTGGCGATTCCGTCACATGCGCACCGTCATGAGGGTGATCGGCTTCAAGCGTGGCACCGGCGGGTCCTCCGGGGTCGGCTTCCTGGCCAAGGCATTGGAACTGACCTTCTTCCCCGAGCTTTTCCAGGTCCGCACCACACTGGAGGGCTGAGCAGGAGCTGCCCATTCAGATTGTTGCCGATGCAACTTCAGCGAGCGCGCGGGCTCCTGCTTCGATCAGCGTGTATTTGACGTGAACGCCAGAAGTCGGTGATGCTCGCGCGTTAGCCCGGCACAGCGGACGTGCCTGCCTGTCATCCACCGAACCAGGAATCCCGCATGAGCCTGAACGCCACTGCGACTACCCCCGAACCGGCCGTGCCGGAATTCAAGACCACACTGGGCCATCCACGCCCGCTGTGGATGCTGTTCATGACCGAGTTCTGGGAACGTTTCGCGTTCTACGGCATCCGCTGGGCCTTGGTGCTGTACATCGTGTCGCAGTTCTTCAACGGCGACGCCGCGGGCGAAGCGGCCGCCAGCCGCACCTACGGCGCCTACCTGGCGCTGGTCTATGCGGCGGCGATCTTCGGTGGCTACATCGCCGACCGGGTGCTGGGCTACCAGCGGTCCATCCTCACCGGTGCGGTGATCATGGCCGCCGGTCTGTTCATGATCTCCATGCCGAACCATCAGGTGTTCGAGCTGGGCCTGGCCACGATCATCGTGGGCAACGGCCTGTTCAAGCCGAACATCTCGACCATGGTCGGCAAGCTGTATGGCTTGAATGATCCGCGTCGTGATTCGGGCTTCACCATTTTCTACATGGGCATCAACATCGGCGCGATGATCGCCCCGGTGCTGACCGAGTACCTGGCGCGCAAGGTCTTCGGCACCAGTACCCTGCCGTCGTACAAAGTCGTGTTCATCGCCTCCGGCATCGGCATGCTGATCAGCCTGGTGTGGTTCTACATCGGCCGCAAGGGCCTGAAGGGCATCGGCGCACCGCCGGTCGGCGCCGAGGGCTACGGTCGCATCGTGATGGTCGCGGTGGGTTCGCTGGTGGCCATTCCGGTTGCCTTCTTCCTGCTGTCCACGGGTGCCACCGCGCTGGCCTGGATCCTGCTGGTGCTGTTCATCGCGCTGTCGGTGCTGCTGCTGGTCGAAGGCATCCGCAACGGCAAGGTGGCCCGCGATCGCGTGATCGCCATGCTGATCATCTTCGCCTTCAACGTCATGTTCTGGATGTTCTTCGAACAGGCCGGCAGCTCGTTCACCTTCCTCGCCGACAACATCGTCAACCGCAACCTCGGCGGCTGGGAATTCCCGACCGCATGGTTCCAGTCCGTCAACTCGGTGGCGATCATCACCCTGGCGCCGATCATCGCCTGGATCTGGGTTGCGATGGGCAGCGCCAACCCCTCCATCCCGCGCAAGTTCGGCCTGGGCCTGCTGTTCAACGGTGCAGCCTTCGCCCTGCTGATGTTCGCGCTGTCGCAGCTGGTCGTGGACGGCAAGATCCCGTTCTGGACGCTGTTCATGGTCTACGTCATCCAGTCCATCGGCGAGCTGTGCCTGTCGCCGATCGGTCTGTCGATGGTGACCAAGCTGGCGCCGGTCCGTCTGGTCGGCTTCGGCATGGGGGGCTGGTTCCTGTCCACCGGCATCGGCAACAACCTGTCCGGCATCTTCGCCGGCGTGGTGAGCGGTGAGGGCGGCATGACCGTGGCGTCGGCGCTGAAAGGGTATACCTTCGGCTTCTGGGCGCTGATCGGGTCGGGCGTGGTCCTGTTCCTGCTGGCGCCGCTGATCAACAAGCTGATGCACGGCGTCAAGTAAGAGGAAAACGCGAATGCGCAAGACTGCAGGTTGGATGTCCATGGGGGTTCTGGCCGCTGCACTGGCAGCGTGCTCGCAACCCGGTCCCGATACCGCCCAGGCGCCTGCGCAGCCGCTTGATACGCGACCCACCGAGGCACCGGCCGCTGATCCCAGCGTGCCGGTGTCGTCGGGCAATACGCCGACGGCCGCGGACATCGCGGCCATCGCCGGCCTCAACGCCGCGTTCGATCCGGCGCGTGACCCGGCCGCCGACCTGGAAACGGCCAAGGTCGAAGCCCAGCGCGGCAACAAGCGCATCATCCTGGACGTCGGCGGCGAGTGGTGCCCGTGGTGCCACATCCTCGACACCTTCGTCGAAGGCGACGCCGAGGTGCGCCGCCTGCGCGATGCGAACTATGTGTGGATGAAGGTCAACTACAGCGAAGACAACGAGAACAAGGCGTTCCTGTCGCAGTTCCCGGAAGTGAAGGGCTACCCGCACCTGTTCGTGCTGGATGCCGAGGGTGGCCTGCTGCACTCGCAGTTCACCGGCGAACTGGAACAGGGCAAGAGCTACGATCGCGCCAAGTTCCTTGCCTTCATGAAGGAATGGGCGCCGCGCTGAGGCGCGGGTGGCCGGGATCAGCGCCTGACCCCGGCCTCTTCATTCCGGTGCAACGCGGCCGATAAGCCCAAGGTGCCGACGCCGCGCTGACCGCGGCGCGCGAACCGGAGCCTGTATGCACAGCCAGCTCACCGATGCGCCCCTTGCCGACGCCGTGGCCCTGCCGACGGTGGATGTGCTGCTGGACGATGGCCAGCCGGTCCCGCCGCCTGCCCGGCATGCGCTGCCCGTGGTCGGGCTGCCTGACAACCCGGCATTGAATGCGGCGGTGCAGAAGCTGGTCGAGCAGAAGGAGCGGCTGGACGTGCTTGCGCGCGACCAGAAGCTGGTCGGGCTGCTGCCGCCGGAGTGGCTGGGGCAGGGCGGTCGTGCGGTCGACATCGCGGCCTTCGTGCAGGCGGTGCTGCCGTTCCTGCAGCCGTCCGAACGGGGCGAAACCGCCGCCGTGCGGCTGCCGCTGCGGCATGTGCTGGGCGACAGCGGACGCTGGTCGGTCACCGATGTCGCCGAACCCAATTCCCTGGCGTGGCTGCTGGCCAGCGACGAGCGCGCGGCGGTGGGCAGCCGTGACCATGCCGAGGCCTTGCTGGTGGGCGCACTGGGACTGGCGTGGATGCACGAAGGGCGCAGTCGTCCGGGTTTTCTGCGGGCGATGGAGGTGGATACGCTGGCGGCGCGCACGACGATGCTCGCCTATCCGCCGGCCGAGGAACTCGCCCTGTACGAGGTGACCGCGCACGGCCAACGCGAACTCTGGTGCGTGCATGGCCGGCGCCGGCTGCGCCCACTGCCGGCGCCGTGGCTGAGCGTGCCGCTGCTGGTCGCCTACGGAGTGAAAGCGCCGCAGCCGTGGCCGTCCAGCTATCCCGCCATCGAGGCGGTGGCGCGGGAACTGGCCACTGCACGCCAGGGTCGCGTGCTGCCGGAGATCAGCCTGCCCGTGGTGGCGCGGAAGATCGCCGAGGATGCCAACGCGGACATCTGGCAGCCGGTGAGCCTGCTCCAGCTGGGCACCTGGGTGCCACGCTGGCCGTTCTTCCTGGCGATCTTCGTCGGCCTTCCGTCGATCCTGCTGGTGACCGCGGCGATGGCGCTGCCCGGTGCGATCGAATCGGCCACCGTAGCCGCATCGCTGGGCTTTGCCGCCGGCGCCATCGGCGCCCTGGCCGCGCCCTGGATCTACGCCCGCCGCAGGCACCTGAGCTGAAAAAAGGGGACGGAGGGAATTAATCTGAATTAATTCCCTCCGTCCCCTTTTTTTCAGCTGGCCATGCGCTGCAGGCCTTCGCCGGCCAGGCGCAGGATCAGTTTCTCCAGCAGCTGTTCTTCGTCTTCGCTGAGCACGGACATCAGCTTGCGGGTGGTTTCGATCACCAGCGGTGCGATGGTCTCGTAGACTTCGAAGCCGGCTGCCGACAGCGCCAGGACCGAGCGCCGGCGGTCATCGCCGTGGGTCTCGCGCTTGATGAAGCCGCGTTCGAGCAGGCGGGCCACGGCGCGGCTGACGGCCACCTTGTCCATGGCGGTGCGTTCGGAGACCTCGCTGGCCGACGAGCCGGGATACAGCGCCAGGATGGTGATCACCCGCCATTCCGGAATCGCCAGCCCGTAACGGTCGCCGTAGAGCTTGGCAATGTTGCCGCTGACCCGGTTGGAGAGCACGCTCAGCCGGTACGGCAGGAATTGTTCCAGGTCGAGCAGGACGTGCGAGGCGCGCACGCTGGTGGAGGCGGGATCGGGTGGGCTCATGCTGCGGTGCACCTTGCTGGTGGTTTCAGGTGTAACTATAAAGGGGAAAAGCTGGCCCTGCATTGTCGCGGGTCCCTCTGTCGCCCGCACCTGTCCGGTGCGGAAAAGATCCGGAGCCTCTGCCATGAATACCACCGTCCCGACCGCCTCGCACCCGAACACGGGCATGCAGGTGACCACGTTTGAAAATCCGATGGGCATCGACGGCTTCGAATTCGTTGAATTCGCCGCCCCTGCCGGCCGCGGCGAAGAGCTGCACGCCTATTTCCGCAGCATGGGCTTTTCGGCCGTCCTCAAGCACAAGGCGCGCCCGATCACGGTGTACCGCCAGGGCGGCGTCAATTTCCTGGTCAACGAGGACCCTGATTCGTTCGCCGCTGATTTCGCCGAGAAGCACGGCCCATGCGCCTGCGGTTTCGCCATCCGCTTCCAGAAGCCGGGCGAGGAGGTCTACCAGACCGCGCTCGGCAACGGCGCCGAGCCGATCGCCTTCAAGCCCGAGTCCAAGGCCGTGGATGCGCCGGTGATCAAGGGGATCGGCGACTGCATGCTGTATCTGGTCGACCGCTACGGCGACGCCGGCAGCATCTACGGCGACGACTATGTGCCGGTGGAGGGCGCCGATCCGGCCCCGAAGGGCTTCGGCCTGACCTTCATCGACCACCTGACCCACAACCTGTACTTCGGCAACATGCAGCAGTGGTCTGATTACTACGAGCGCCTGTTCAACTTCCGCGAGATCCGCTACTTCGACATCAAGGGCCTGAAGACCGGCCTGGTGTCCAAGGCGATGACCGCGCCGGACGGGATCGTGCGCATCCCGCTCAACGAGTCTTCCGATCCAAAGAGCCAGATCAACGAGTACCTGGACGCCTACAAAGGCGAGGGCATCCAGCACATTGCCTGCTTCACCGACGACATCTACGAAACCGTGGAAGCCATGCGCGCCCAGGGAGTGCAGTTCCTGGATACGCCGGAGACCTATTTCGAAGTGATCGACCAGCGCGTGCCGGGTCATGGCGAGGACGTCGCGCGGCTGGCCCGCAACAAGATCCTGATCGATGCCGATCCGGAAACCCACCAGCGCAAGCTGCTGCAGATCTTTACCCTGAACTGCATCGGTCCGATCTTCTTCGAGATCATCCAGCGCAAGGGCAACGAGGGCTTCGGCGAAGGCAACTTCACCGCGCTGTTCGAGAGCATCGAACGCGACCAGATGCGTCGCGGCGTACTCTGAGCCTCCCCGCCTGACTGCATGGCCGGCCCGCCAGGCCGGCCCTTACCGGATACTGCCCATGACCACTCTCTCCGCACGCGGCTACCAGACCGGTTTCGGCAACGAGTTCGCCACGGAGGCGCTCGCCGGCGCCCTGCCGGTCGGCCAGAACGCCCCGCAGCGGGTGGCCCATGGGTTGTATGCCGAGCAGCTCTCCGGCACGGCCTTCACCGCGCCGCGCGGCAGCAACCGGCGCAGCTGGCTGTACCGCATCCGGCCGGCCCTGGCCCATGGCGCGTTCACTGCTCTGGCGCAGCCCCGCCTGCTGGGTGGCTTCCATGGCCTGCCGGCCACGCCCGAACAACTGCGCTGGAGTCCGCTGCCGCTGCCGGAGACGGCCACCGATTTCATCGAGGGCCTGTACACGATGGGGGGCAACGGGGGGCCCGACGCCCACACCGGCGTGGCCATCCACCTGTACGCCGCGAACCGGGACATGCAGGGCCGCTACTTCTACAACGCGGATGGCGAGATGTTGATCGTGCCCCAGCTCGGGCGGCTGCGGCTGCTGACCGAACTGGGCGTACTGGACGTCGAACCGCAGCAGATCGCGGTGATCCCGCGCGGCGTGCGTTTCCGCGTGGAACTTCCCGATGGCCAGGCGCGCGGTTATGTCTGCGAGAACTTCGGGGCCCTGCTGCGGCTGCCGGACCTGGGGCCGATCGGGTCCAATGGCCTGGCCAACCCGCGTGACTTCGAAACCCCGCATGCAGCGTTCGAGGACCTGGAGGGTGACTTCGAGCTGGTAGCGAAGTTCGATGGCCAGCTGTGGCGTGCGCCGATCGACCATTCACCGTTGGACGTGGTCGCCTGGCATGGGAACTATGCGCCGTACCGCTATGATCTGCGCCGGTTCAACACCATCGGCTCGATCAGTTTCGACCATCCCGATCCGTCCATCTTCCTCGTGCTGCATTCGCCCAGCGACACGCCGGGGACCAGCAACATGGACTTCGCGATCTTCCCGCCGCGCTGGCTGGTCGCGCAACATACGTTCCGCCCGCCCTGGTTCCACCGCAATGTCGCCAGCGAGTTCATGGGCCTGGTGCACGGCGCCTATGACGCGAAGGCGGAAGGATTCGTGCCGGGCGGCGCGTCGCTGCACAACTGCATGAGCGGCCACGGCCCGGATGCGGCGACCTTCGACAAGGCATCGGCCGCGGACCTTTCCACCCCCGACGTGATCAAGGACACCATGGCGTTCATGTTCGAGACGCGGACGGTGATCCGTCCCACCGCACAGGCATTGTCTGCGGCCCATCGGCAGAGCGACTACGCGCAGTGCTGGAACGGCCTGCGCAACAACTTCCGCTGAAAAAAGGGGACGGAGGGGATTAAGTCAGTTCCGGCACGGCCGGATGCGACTTAATCCCCTCCGTCCCCTTTTCGGGTGTTTTTTCGAAGGCGCCGAGGTGTTCCAGTGGCAGGGCTTCTACCAGGCGACCGTGCACGCGGTCGGTATAGCCGGGCGAGGTCAGGCGGGTGAGCGCGTCCAGCGCTGTCTGCATCACCTCGATCACTTCACTGTCCTGGCGCGCCTGCTGCAGCTCGCGGAACAGGGCAGCGGCCCGCGGGTGACGCTGCAGTTCGAGGATGCCGAGCAGGTAGATGCGTGCGGCGGCCATCGAGCGCCGACGACCGTTGGCCAAGGCAGCTGGCGCAGGCGCTGCGGCGTTGGCTGGCGGGTCAGGCGGCGCGCGGTCCGATCGCGCCGCTGCTGGGTCGGCGGCAGGTGTCGCCAGGGCCTCGGCAGTGGTCACCAGATACCCGGCCTGAATCAGCTGGATGACCATGGCCGGTGCCTCCGGCCCGATCATCGTGGACAGCGCGGCAAGGTCACGCTGTCCATCGCAGAGGATCAACAGGCGGCGCTGGCGCATGTCCAGCGGGGCGCGGTGGGCCTGAAGCGCGGTACGGGCGAGGTCGGTCTTGCGCGGGAGCATGGGCGGCTGCAGAGAAGGCGGTGCAGGCCGAGCCTGAATGGCGCCAGTTAAACGCTGATGACAATGCGGCGCGTGCACGCTGGCCGCGGTAGGTTGCGTCCACGACCCTCCCGGAGACGCCCGATGAACGCCTTCCCCGTTGCCGGCCTGCTGGCCCTTTCCCTCGCCGCGTGCAGCCCCGGCCCCGACGCCACCCCGGAACGCGCCGCGCCGACAGCCGAGGCGCCCGCCAATCCGGCCACCGACGGCAGCGTGTCCACCGATGCCGACCTGGCCACTGCGTCGCCGGTGGATACGCGCCCGGACAGCCCGGCGCGCCTGGATGGCTTCGGGGCAGTCGCACTGGGTGCGAGCGTGGAGGATGTGCGCAACCGCTTCGGTGCGCCACTGCAGGGTGATGTGCCAAATGACGAGTGTCATTACCTGCGTCCGCAGAAAGAAACGCCCGAGGGGCCGTTCCTGATGATCGAGGGCAACCAGCTGGTGCGTTACGACGTGCGCGGTCCGGCCATCGTGGCGCCTGGTGGGGGACGTGTGGGCATGACGCTGGGCGAGCTGCAGAAGCTGTATCCGGAGCGCGCGGACGTGGGCCCCGATAAATATGATCCGCAGGCGCAGCACCTTCGCGTTCGCCCGGCGCAGGAAGGCCAGGGCATCATTGATTTCGCGCTGGGCGCAGACGGCAAGGTCGCCAGTTGGCGCGTGGGGATGCCGCCGCAGGTGGACTACGTGGAAGGATGCGGCTGAGCGCTGAGCGCTGAGCGCTGAGCGCTGACGGCTGATGGCAGACGGTCGCTGGCCGTCCTGGCAGGCTGCGTCGACGGCCAGCGGCCGTCACTACCGAAGCGCAGTCAAGGCCCCCCGGACGTGCTGACCGACGCGTGTTGACGGCCAGCGGCCGTCACTACCGGGATGCGGGACGGCGTTGATGATCGGCGGCATCACCGTTCCTCGATCTGCTCTGTAGAATCGCGGTTACTTCCGTTGAAGGGCCGCCTGATGATCACCCTTGCTGTCATTTGGTTCGTATTGGGCGTGATTCTGCTTGGCCTGGGGGGCGACACCGTGGTCAAGGCCGCGTCGGGGCTCGCGCAGCGCTTCGGCGCATCGCCGTTTACTGCGGGCCTCATCCTGCTCGGCATTGCCACGTCGATTCCGGAGCTGGCGGTCAATGCGCGCGCGCTGGCTGTCGGCCAACCGGAGCTGGCACTGGGCAATGCGGTCGGCAGCACGCTGGCCAATCTGGGCCTGACCCTCGGCGTCGCGGCGTTGGCGGCGCCGCTGCTGCTGCGCGCACGGATCGGGCTGCTGCTGTGGTTGGCCGTGCTGCTGGGGGCGCTGCTGGTGATGGCATTCGGCGTGGACGGCCGGCTGCTGCGCTGGGAGGGGGGCCTGCTGCTGGCAAGCTTCGGATTGGTGTTCGGGTTGCTGCTGCACCGCGGCCGCCGGGAGACCGCCGAGGTGCAGGCGGGCATTGCGGATGCCGCGGTCTCGCGTCCGGGCCTTGCGCTGAACCTGGTGCGCATGGCGGTCGCCGCGCTGACGCTGTACTGGGGCGCGCGACTGGTGGTCGGCGCCGCCGCCGATTTCGGCACCGCACTGGGCTGGACGCCGCTGCTGGTCGGTCTGCTGCCGGTCGCCATCGGCACCGCGTTGCCGGAGGTCGCGGCGGCGGTGATGGCCGCGCGTCGCGGGCAGGGCGATATGGTGATCGGCCATGTGGTGGGATCCAGCGTAGTGAACCTGCTGCTGGTGATCGGTGCCATGGCGGTGGTCCAGCCCTTGGCCCTGCCGGCTTCGTTCGTCCGTCTGGAGCTGCCGGCGGTGTTGGCCTTTGCGCTGGTGCTCTACCCGATGCTGCGCGGTGACCTGCGCATCAGCCGGACGGAAGGCGGTGTGCTGCTGGGCGCGTTCGTTGCGTGGATCGGCCTTGAGTTGGCACTGGCGGCGTAGCAGCGTGCAAGC
>JAZBLM010000080.1:0-16393 GCA_037033225.1 Pseudomonadota bacterium | reverse complement strand
CACGTCAACAACGCCAAGTACATTTCGTACCTGGAAGAAGCGCGCGTGCGCTGGATGCTGGGCGTGCAGGGTGTCGCGATGACCGACCGGATCGCGCCGGTGGTGGCCGCCACCAACGTCAATTACCGCATGCCGCTGGTGTGGCCCAACGACATCGTGGTGGAGCTGTTCGTGGAACGGCTGGGCAACAGCAGCGTGACCATCGGCCACCGCATCGTTGACCAGCAGGACGAAACCCGCCTGTATTCGGACGGCAACGTGGTGGTGGTGTGGATGGACACCCAGACCGGCAAGAGCGCGCCGCTACCTGACGCCGTACGCAACGCCTCCACTTGAGGGTATGTGACGGCCGCTGGCCGTCAACTCGCCCAGCAAAGACGTCCCATGGCGTCAACCCTCCCGGTAGGGACGGCCGCCGACCGTCAACCCACCGCCCTCCCGCCGCTATCCCGGCAACGCAGCGCCATCACCGCGCGCCAGCCCGCACCTGCAGCGTCGCCCGGGCCTCACCGCCCCCCTCCAGCTCCAAGGTCAGCGGCAGCATCTGCCCTTCTTTCAGCGCGGAAGCCGGCTGCATCAGCATCAAATGCCTGCCGCCCGGCTTGAGTTCCACCCTGCCCCCTGCCGGTATCGCCAGCGCATGCAGGTGCTGCATCCGGCTGACATCGCCCTGCATCGTCGTCTCGTGAAGGCTGACGTCACCGAACGCCGTGCTGCGTACGCCGGTGATCGTCACAGCGCGCGGGCAGGTGTTGCGCAGCGTGCCGTACCCCGCGGACATCGTCATCGCCGCCGACGGCGGCAGCCGCGCCCAGCCTGACTTGAGCTGCAGGCAGTCCACCGGCGCGCGCGGAGTTTCCGCCGGGGTTACAGCGAAGGCTGAAAATGCGCACAGCATGGACAGTACGCCAACGGATGGTTTGGTTATCATCGGGCCACGTTTCCTTCCGGCAAGAGATCGCAGCATGACCACGCTCATCGAGGTGTACAACCATGGCCCGATCCGCGAGCTGCGCCTGGCACGGCCCCCGGTCAACGCGCTGGACACCGAGCTCTGCCGACAGCTGATCCACGCCATCGAACAGGCGATGGCCGAAGACGTGCATGGCCTGGTCCTGTCGGGAAGCGAACGCGTGTTCACCGGCGGCATGGACGTGCCGCACCTGCTCTCGCACGGTGATGACCAGCACGCGCTGATGGACAGCTGGAACGCCTTCTTCGGGGCCGTACGCACCCTGGCTGAAAGCCGCATCCCGGTGGTCGCTGCGCTGACCGGGCATGCCCCGGCCGGCGGCTGCGTGCTGGCGCTGTGCTGCGACTACCGCGTGATGGCCCGCAGCACCGATCCGGCCCAGCCGTTCGCGATCGGCCTGAACGAAGTGCAGGTGGGCCTGGTGGCGCCGGAGGGCGTGCAGCGCCTGCTGCGCCGCGTGGTCGGCGTGCATCGTGCGGGCATCCTGCTGACCACGGCGGCCATGGTGCCCGCCGAACAGGCGCTGCAGATCGGACTGGTCGACGAGCTGGCCGACGGCGACCTGGTCGTCGCGCGCGCCGTGGCGTGGCTGCAGAACCTGCTGAGGATGCCGCGCCAGCCGATGCTGCTGACCCGCGCCACCGCCCGCCAGGACCTGCACGAAGCCCTGCATCCCGACCTGATCCGCCTGGATCGCTTCGTCGAAGCCTGGTACGCCCCCGACGCCCAGCATGCCCTCCACGCCCTCGTCGCCCGTCTTAAAAAAGGGGACGGAGGGAATTAATCAGGATTAATCCCCTCCGTCCCCTTTTTTGGGGACGGTATAATCGCGCTCTGTTCCGACATCGGCTGTCCCCTTGAACGCCACGCACGAACCCGTCGTCTCCGAACTGATCGACCTGCTGACGCTGGAGCGGCTGGAAGACAACCTGTTCCGCGGCCAGAGCCGCGATATCGGCACCAAGTACGTGTTCGGCGGGCAGGTGCTCGGACAGGCGCTGGCGGCGGCCCAGGCCACGGTGGACAACGGCCGCCACGTCCATTCGCTGCATGCGTATTTCCTGCGTGCCGGCAACATCGATCATCCGATCGTCTACGACGTGGACCGCACCCGCGATGGCGGCAGCTTCTCGGTGCGGCGGGTGACCGCGATCCAGCACGGCAAGGTGATCTTCTTCTGCGCGGCGTCCTTCCAGCAGGAGGAAAGCGGCGCCGAGCACCAGCACAAGATGCCCGAAGTGCCGCAGCCGGAGGACCTGGAACCCAATCGCCCGCTGCCGCAGGACGTGCTCGACCGGCTGCCGATCAAGGTGCAGCGCTGGCTCTCGCGCGGTGGACCGTTCGAGTTCCGCCATGTCTATCCGCGCGATGAGCTCAACCCGCCCAGGCGCCCGCCCTATCACCAGGTCTGGTTCCGCCTGAGCGAGCCGGTCGGCGATGCCCCGGAGCTGCACCAGGCGCTGCTGGCCTATGCGTCGGACTTCCATCTGCTGGGCACCGCGACGTTCCCGCACGGCATCAGCTACTACCAGCCGCACGTGCAGATGGCCTCGCTGGATCACGCCATCTGGTTCCATCGCCCCTTCCGCGCCGACGAGTGGCTGCTGTATTCGCTGGACAGCCCCAGTGCCTCCGATTCACGCGGGCTGGCGCGCGGCCAGTTCTTCGACCGCCATGGTCGCCTGGTCGCCAGCACCGCACAGGAAGGGCTGATCCGCGTCGTACCCGATCGTGCGGCTGCCGCTGCAGTGCCGGCCAAGGACTGAGGGACACGCTGACATGAGACAGATATTCGCAAGCCAGCGCGTTGAAACCGTGGAGGGCGTGGCCGAGCTGCTGCGCAGCCATGACATCGAAGTGCGCGTCACCGACGGCCGCACCTACCACACGCGCCGGCGCGGTCAGTTCAGCTACCTCGACCAGAGCAAGAACATCCGTCATCCCACGGTGTGGGTGGTACGCGCGGACGATCAGCCGCGGGCGCGCGAAATACTGCGCGAAGCGCGCCTGCTCGACACCACACGCCGCGATCATCCGACCGCGGAATTCGCTTTCCGTGAAACCGCAGCGCCGGCGACCGGACGCAGTTGGGCATGGCGCATCCGCATGGCACTGCTGGTGGTGATCGCGGGCGTCGCGCTGTTCATCGCCATGGGGCATCGCGGTGCGCAGCAGGCCGCTCCCGTGCCGGCTCCATCCGTACCGGCACCGCAGCCGCAGCCGCAACCCGCGGCACCGCCGGCGGACGAGGAAGTGCGGGTCCGCATCCAGCCGTCGACCTAGCCGCCGCGGTAACGCGCCCTGCCCCGGATCACCCGCAATCTGGCGCGTGACGGGCTGCAGGCCCCAGACAGTGACGACCAGCGGTCGTCACTCCCAGGCTACGGCGACCGGTTCCGGTCAGCGCGTGGCGGGACCGCGCATCCGGCCCTTGGCGGCGTCGAACTCTCCCTTGCTCAGCTGCCCGTCCTTGTTGGTGTCGGCGGCCGCAAACCAGGCATCACGATGCTGCTTCGTGCGCATCTCGCGGTCGGCCCTGTCCAGGACGCCATCCTTGTTGAGATCCATCTGGTCGAACCGTGCGGCCAGGCGCGGATCCGCCTTGGCTTCGTCACGGCTGATGCGGCCGTCCTTGTTGGCGTCCAGACGCGCAAGCGCATCACCGTGCCCACGTCCCCGGCCGTGGCGGGCGTGCTTGCTCCGCGGCCGTTCTTCGCGCGACAGCCTGCCATCCTTGTTGGCATCCAGCGCGTCGAAACGCGCAGCCAGGCGGGGCGCTGCGGCGGCTTCGCTGCGGTCGATGTAACCGTCGTTGTTGGTGTCCAGTTTCGCCGGACGCTGCGGTGACGGAGACGCCGGCTCGGCGGCCAGCGCGATGCCGGTGGCGGAGGTGCCCAACAGCAGGGCCAGCAGCAGGGGGGTACGCAAGGTCATGGTGGTGCTCCAGTTGAAGGGGACGGGGTGTTCTCGATCACCCACGGGTATCGACAACGCGTGGACAGGCGGTTGGTTGACCACACGCTCCGGCATGTTCATCGGGCAGACAGTCGCGGCCACTGCGACACCCAGACGCTATGCTTGTCCCATGGCGATTCACGGCGACCGAGACGAAGAACTGCGGCTGTTCCAGACCGGCGAGCACCCGTGCGGCTACTGGCCGGACCGGACCGCGCGCGACCTGGTGCTGGACCCGCATGATCGGCGGCTGGGCGGGCTGTATCCGATGGCGCTCAACTGGGGGTTCCGCCGCAGCGGCGATCTGGTCTACCGCCCGCACTGCGCCCAGTGCCAGGCGTGCGTAGCGGTGCGCATCCCCGTGCAGCGATTCGCACCGGACCGCAGCCAGCGCCGCTGCATCGCGCGCAATGCCGACCTGGAAGTCCGCATCACCGCGGCCACCGCGCGCGAGGAGCTGTTCGCGCTCTACCACCGCTACCTGTCCCACCGGCATGCGAACGGCGGCATGGATACCCACGGCCCGCACGAATTCGAGCAGTTCCTGATCGGCAGCTGGTCGCGTACCCGTTTCCTCGAAATCCGCCTGCCGCCCCCGCAGGGAGGACCCGGCGAGCTGATCGGCGTGGCGGTGACCGATGTCACCGACAACGGGCTGTCGGCGGTCTACACCTTCTTCGATCCGGATCACGCGCAGCGAGGCCTGGGCACCTTCGCCATCCTGCAGCAGGTCGCCTGGGCACAGCGCGAGGCACTGCCGCACCTGTATCTCGGTTACTGGATCCGCGACCACCAGAAGATGGACTACAAGCGTCGCTTCCGGCCGCTCGAGGCCTATGACGGACGCCGCTGGAACGCCTTCGACGCGGAACTGGCCGGGCGCTGACAACCCCCTGACATGAGGGGCGGTGCACAATATGGGCATGAAGATTCCTGCCCTCCTCCTCTCCTCCCTCACCCTCGCCGTCGCCCTGCTGTGCGGGGGCTGCGCCCAGACACCGGAACGTGCGAACGCGATGCCTGACGCTCCCGCCCCCCTGCGCCTGGCCACCTACAACACGTCGCTGTATTCGGACCAGGCCGGCGGGCTGATCGCCGAGCTGGAGGGCGACAGCGCGCACGCGCGCAAAATCGCTGCGGTGCTGCAGCAGGTACGCCCCGACCTGGTGCTGTTGAACGAATTCGACTACGACGAAGCACACCGCGCCGCCGACCTCTTCCAGCAGCGTTACCTGGAGGTCGCGCAGCCCGGCGGCGGCGAGCCCCTGCACTTCCCCTACCGCTACCTCGCTCCGGTGAACACCGGCGTGCCGAGCGGGCTGGACCTGGACAACAACGGCGAGATCGGCGGCGAAGGCCGCAACCGTGGCAACGACGCCTGGGGCTACGGGTTGCACCCCGGCCAGTACGGCATGCTGGTGCTGTCACGCTATCCGATCGATGAAACCAGGGTGCGCAGCTTCCAGCTGCTGAAATGGAGCCGCCTGCCCGGTGCGATCCGCCCGGTCGATCCGCGCACCGGCAAGAACTTCCACTCCGACGCGGTGTGGTCGCAGCTGCGGCTGTCCTCCAAATCGCATTGGGATGTTCCGGTGAACACACCGGACGGCGTGGTACACGCCCTGGTGTCCCACCCGACCCCGCCGGTCTTCGACGGCCCGGAAAAGCGCAACGCGGCACGCAACCATGACGAATTGAAGCTGTGGCAGGACTATCTTTCGCCCGGCGACAAGCCGTGGCTGTGCGATGACCAGAAGCGCTGCGGTGGCCTGCCGGAGCAGGCACGGTTCGTGATCCTCGGCGATCTGAACAACGACCCGGTGGACGGCGATGGACGCCACGAAGGCATCCTGGGCCTGCTCGAGCATCCGCGCGTGCTCCGCCATGCCACCCCGTCCAGCACAGGCGGTGAGCAGACCAGCCTGGCCTATGCGGAAAAAGGCATCAGCCGCCGCGGCGCACCGCAGCATGCAACCGGTGATTTCGGCCCGAAGTCGGGCACGATGCGCCTCGACTACGTCCTGCCGTCGGTAGGCTTCGACTACATCGGCGGCGGCGTGTACTGGCCGGCGCAAGGCACCCCCGAAGCCGCGATCGCCGATGGCAGCGACCACCACCTCGTCTGGGCCGACGTGAAATAAAAAAAGGGGACGGAGGGAATTAAGTTCGACTTAATTCCCTCCGTCCCCTTTTTTCAGGTGGTGAGGGTGACGCCGATGGCTTCGGCGGCGTTGCGCGCGGTGGCGCGGGCCTGGTCGGTGTCTTCGCCGCGCGCCAGGGTGACGCCGACCCGCCGGTGGCCGTGCACGCTGGGCTTGCCGAACAGGCGCACGGCGGTGTCCGGCACCTGCAGTGCAGCGGCGACGTCGGTGAAGTGCGGTACGCCTTCGCCGTGCGCCAGCAGCGCGCACGAGGCGCTGGGGCCGCTCTGGCGGATCACCGGGATCGGCAATCCCAGGATCGCACGCGCATGCAGCGCGAACTCGCTCAGTTCCTGCGAGACCAGGGTCACCAGGCCAGTGTCGTGCGGCCGCGGCGACACCTCGCTGAACCAGACTTCGTCGCCCTTCACGAACAACTCCACACCGAACAGGCCCCAGCCGCCCAGGTCATCGGTGATCGTCCTCGAAATCGCTTCGGCCCGCTCCAGCGCCTTGGCCGACATGGCCTGCGGCTGCCAGCTTTCGCGGTAGTCGCCGTCTTTCTGCAGGTGGCCGATCGGCGCGCAGAACGCCGTACCGCCGGCATGGCGCACGGTCAGCAGGGTGATCTCGTAGTCGAAGTCGATGAAGCCTTCGACGATGCAGCGGCCGGCGCCGGCACGCCCACCGGTCTGCGCATAGGCCCAGGCCGGCGCGATATCCGCCGCGCTGCGCAGGGTGCTCTGTCCCTTGCCGGAAGAAGACATCACCGGCTTGACCACGCACGGCAGGCCGATCGCCTGCACGGCGGCGAGGTACTCGGCTTCCGTATCGACGAAACGGTACGGCGACGTCGGCAGGCCCAGCGTCTCGGCCGCCAGCCGGCGGATGCCCTCGCGGTCCATGGTCAGCCGCGCCGCGCGCGCGGTCGGCACCACACGCAGGTCCTGTTCCTGTTCCAGCTGGACCAGCGTCTCGGTGTGGATCGCCTCGATTTCCGGCACCACCAGATGCGGCTTCTCGCGTGCGATCAGCCCGCGCAGCGCCATCGCGTCGAGCATGTCGATCACGTGGGAGCGGTGGGCGACCTGCATGGCCGGCGCGTCGGCGTAGCGATCGGCGGCGATGACTTCCACGCCCAGCCGCTGCAGTTCGATGGCCACCTCCTTGCCGAGCTCACCCGAACCCAGCAGCAGGACGCGGGTGGCGGAGGGGGACAACGGGGTTCCGAATGCAGACATGGCAACGATCCAGCGGGGCAATGGGAGCGGTTGGCCATTCTACCGGCTCGATCACGTTGCGCCGACGGACGGCACTTGCACGTTGATATCTTTTTGATATCTTCGTTTCACCACCCTCAAGGACGTACCGCCATGAAAGAACAGTCCCTCCGCTCTTACAACGGCCTGGCCATGCTGGCGCTGGCGTTCCTGGTCACGGCGCTGGGCATCGTGCTGTTTGGTTACGGGGTGGCGGCCAAGGCGATCGTCGGCAGCCCCAACGTACCCGCCCTGCTGGCGGGCATCGTGGTGGTGATCGCCTCGATCGTGATGATGGCCGGCCTGTATACCGTGCAGCCCAACCAGGCCGCGGTGGTCAGCCTGTTCGGCAAGTACGTGGGCACCGTCAAGGACAACGGCCTGCGCTGGAACAACCCGTTCTTCAGCAAGAACCGCGTCAGCCAGCGCGTGCGCAACTTCGAAAGCGGCAAGCTGAAAGTCAACGAACTCGATGGCAGCCCGATCGAGATCGCGGCGGTGATCGTGTGGCAGGTGGTGGATGCTTCCGAAGCGGTTTACAACGTCGACGACTACGAAAGCTTCGTGCACATCCAGTCCGAATCGGCGCTGCGTGCAATGGCCACCAGTTATCCCTACGACCAGCATGAGGACGGCCAGCTCGCCCTGCGCAGCCACGCCAGTGAAATTTCCCTGCACCTGAAGAACGAGCTGGCCGAGCGTCTGGCCGATGCGGGCGTGCAGGTGCTGGATGCGCGCATCAGCCACCTCGCCTACGCCGCCGAGATTGCCCAGGCGATGCTGCAGCGCCAGCAGGCGAACGCCGTGATCGCCGCTCGCACGCGGATCGTCGCCGGCGCGGTGGGCATGGTGGAAATGGCGCTGGCCGAGCTGCAGAAGAACGGCGTGGTGCAGCTGGACGAAGAACGCAAGGCGCACATGGTCAGCAACCTGTTGACCGTGCTGTGCTCTGACCGCGGCACGCAGCCGGTGGTCAATACCGGTTCGTTGTACTGATCCGGTCATGAAGCCTGTCGCCGGCCGGCAAGCCGCGCCGGCGGGCAGGTGCTGAAACAGGAGTTCCCATGAGCGAGAAGAAAGCCTATCCCCTGCGCATCAACGCCGATGTCCTGGCGGCGACGCAGCGTTGGGCCGACGACGAGCTGCGCAGCCTCAATGCCCAGATCGAATACATGCTGCGCGACGCACTGCGCAAGGCCGGGCGGCTGCCGAATCCCAACCCACCGCAGGAGGCAACGGAATGAGCAAGCGCTGGAGTTACAACACCGTAGAGGTGAAGCCCGGACTGATGGGCCACGTGAAAGCAGACAAGTTGCAGGCCGAGCTGTCCCGCCAGGGGCAACTGGGCTGGGAACTGGTCAACATCGTCTTCGTGCCGTTCAATCCGGCGCTGCTGGTGTTCAAGAAGGAGGCCTGACCATGAGCCGACCACGCTTGCTGGCCTTTGGCTTGATGGCGGTGGTGTCCGGCACCGCCCTGGCCAGCGGACCGATCGACACTGCCACGCGCCTGTTCGACAACCTGCAGGGAGGACGTGTGGATGCCACGGCGGCCATGCTCACGCCGGAGATGGCACAGGCCGTGCCGGCAGAGCGGCTGCAGACCCTGTGGAACTCGCTGGGCGCGCTCAAGCAGCGTGGCCAGGCGCAGGTCAGCGCGCAGGAGGGTGTGCAGCGCGTGGAGGTACCGCTGCAGTTCGACGCCGCGACCGTGATCGCCCAGGTCGTGGTGGACGCGCAGGGCCGGGTCGCCGGGCTGCTGCTGCGCCCGGCGCCCGCCGGAAAAGCGCCCGCACCGGCAGCGGATGCGGGCTACCGCGAGCTGGATTTCAGCGTGCCCCAGGCACGCGGCGCCCTGCCCGGCACCCTTGCCCTGCCCGACGGCGAAGGCCCCTTCCCGGCGGTGGTGCTGGTGCACGGCTCAGGCCCGCAGGATCGCGACGAAACGATCGGCGGCAATCGTCCGTTCCTGGACATCGCGCGCGGACTGGCTTCGCACGGCATCGCCGTACTGCGTTACGACAAGCGCACGATGGCGCGCCCGCAGGACTTCCAGCAGGCGTTCGACGTGGACGATGAAACCACCGACGATGCCGTTGCCGCGCTCACTGCGCTGGCGGCCGATCCGCGCATCGACGGCGAGCGGGTGTTCGTCTTCGGTCACAGCCAGGGCGGCATGCTGGCCCCGCGCATCGCGCAGCGCTGGCCCCGGGCTCGTGGCGCGGTGATGTGGGCGGCCCCGGCGCGTACCCTGCTGGAGCTGCTGCCGGAACAGAACCGCTACCTGCTGCAGCTTGACGGCAATCTCAGCCCGGCAGAACAGGCCTTCCTGGATACGCTGGACCGGCAGATCGCGGCCGCGCGTGGCTCGGCGCCGGTGACGGCGGCCGAGCTGCCGCTGGGCGTGCCGCAGCCGTTCTGGAAGAGCATTGAAGCCGTAGACGCGCGGGCGGACGCCGCGTCGTTGCGCAAGCCGATGCTGATGCTGCAGGGCGGCCGCGATTTCCAGGTGACCGACACGGACTGGGCGCTCTGGAAGGCCGCGCTGAAGACACGCACTGACGTGCAATGGAAGCACTATCCGGCCTTGAACCATATCGGCATCGCCGGCAGCGGCCCCAGCTCGTTGCAGGAGTACACCCAGCCGGGCCACGTCGACGAACAACTGGTGCGCGACGTGGCGCAGTGGATCACGCAGCTGCGGTGAACGCGGGCGCGCCGGTGCCGATGAGGTGCAGCCCGGTTGCCGGCGCGCTAAGCTGGATCGATGCACCGCTCACCGCTTGTTCTCCTCAACACCGACGCGATCGAGATATGGCCTGCGCCGCTGCTGCGCGCGCATGGCAACGCCGACGCCCGGCTGCTGTCCCGTGCGCGCTGGGTCCTGCGGCGCAAGCAGGACGGCCGCTACCTGGCCGCGCTGCTGGAGCAGGGCGTCCACTCACTGGTGCCGCACCTGCCGCGGGAGCCCGGCGCGGCCGAGGCGCTGGATGCCCTGTCCTGGTTGAATCCTGCGCGCGGCACCGGCCCCCTCGAGCAGCGCCTGCTTTCGCCGCAGGGCCTGCAGGACCGGCTGCAGCAGTTGGATCTCGATGCCGGGCGCTATGCCAGCGAGCGCGGGCTGGTGCTGGAGCCGGAGCCGGTCCTGCTGCATTTCGCCGGCCGCGATCGATTCGGACGCCCTTTGTGGTTGCGCCGTGGCGCAGCGCAGGCGTGGCGCCGGTTGAGGCAGCATGCCGCAGCTGATGGCATCGCACTGGACGCGATCTCCGGGTATCGCAGCCATGCCTACCAGCTGGGCATTTTCGAACGCAAGCGCGCGCGCGGACAGAGCGTGGAGCAGATCCTGCAGGTCAACGCCGCACCGGGTTTCAGCGAGCACCACAGCGGCATGGCGTTGGATATCGGCACCCCGGGCGAACCGCCCGCGGAAGAACGCTTCGAGCACACCACCGCCTTTGCGTGGCTGCAGGCGCATGCAGCCGACCACGGATTCGGGTTGAGTTATCCGCGTGGCAATCCGCACGGGATCGTGTACGAGCCCTGGCATTGGCGTTGGCGTAGTGCCGCTGCACAGTGAACGACGCCCGGCGGTCGCACGCACCCACGCTGCGGCGCGCATCCGACAGGGCGCGGCCCTGCCGGGGCGCGGCCCGCGCCAGCGTCAGTCCTGCGAACGGTTGGTCTTCGCTGCCGTGCCTTCGCTGAAATCGGCGATGCGCCACAGGTACAGGCTCGCATAGGTCCGGTAGGGTCCCCACTTCGCGCCACGCTCGGCCAGTTCCTTCGGCGTCGGCATCACGGCCGCCTTGTCCACGCGCTGTGCTCCCTTGCGGATGCCGAGGTCGTCCAGCGGCAGGATGTCCGGCCGTCCAAGGCGGAACATCAGCATCATCTCCACGGTCCAGCGGCCGATACCACGTACCGGCACCAGGGCCTGGATGATCGCCTCGTGGTCCATGACCGCCATCCGCCGCAGGCCAGGGATTTCGCCCTCGGCTTCACGCCGCGCCAGGTCCCGCAGCGCCAGCGCCTTGTTGCCTGACACACCGCAGGCGCGCAGGCCGGCATCGTCGATGCGTGCCAGCGTATCGGCGTGCAGGCGCGCGCTGCCGATCGCCGCTTCCACACGCCCGACGATGGTCGAAGCGGCCTTGCCGCTGAGCTGCTGGAACAGGATCGCGCGGGCCAGCGCATCCACCGGATCGAAGGTCTTCCGCCATCCCGGCGGGGCCGGCAGCGGGCCGAGGCGCCGCATCCATGCCGCCAGCCGGCGGTCGCGGCGCAGCAGCCAGGCATGGGCCTGTTCCACGTCAAAGCCGCGCGCGAAGCGGGGCATCGTTCAGCGCCTCAGCGCATCGATGGCCACCAGCACCCAGCCCAGCATCAGCGCACTGCCGCCGACCGGCGCGAGCCGGGTGGGCCACTGCCACAGCGCATTGCCGGCCAGGCTGCCGGCGAACAGCAGCGTGCCGAGCAGGATCACGTACAGCGCCAGCCGCCCGAACGATGCCGTAGCGCGCGGCCCGAGCGCCACCAGCACCGCGCCGTGGGCGAAGGCATACAGCGCCGCCATGTTGAGGTGCTGTTGTGCCAGCGGCAGGCTGACCCCATGCGAGGCGTAGGCGGACAGGCCGATGGAGGCCGCCGCCAACAGTGCGCCGAGGCAGGCCAGCAACGAGGGCCTGCGTGCACGTCGATCGATCGCAAACATGTCCACTCCCTTCCCGCAATGCCAAAAAAAACGCGCCGCTGGAAGCGGCGCGTTCTTGTCGATCTACGTTACATCAGCCCGACCGTATTACTTCACGGCCCAGTAGATGTCGTACGTACCTTCCGGCGTGAACGACTTCTGCACGCCACCGTTCCAGGTCTCGTACGGACGGTCGATCACTTCATTGCCACCGGTGACTGCCCAGGCACGCAGTGCGTTGCGGGCCACGTCCAGGCCGGCCACGTGGCCGGTGTAGGTCGCGTGGGCCGAACGGTGCGGGGCCACGCGGACGTACTTGACCGGCGCGCCGCCATCGATCTTCAGCGTCATCTCTTCCGCCGCCACACCTTCTGCACCCTTCTTCTTCACCGGCTGGGCGACGTCGAAGGCGTACTTCTCGGCACCGAAATCGGTGGTGATGATGCGGAACGGACCGGCGACCTCAAGGTCGTTGGCCTCCATCACGCGCTTGATCCATTCCTGATTGTCAGCGATGGACTTGGTGATGGTGGCTTCGCCGCGATCGACATTGCCGGCGGTGACCACCAGCAGGTCTTCGGCCGGGACATCGACGATGGCCAGGTCGTTGAGCGGCGCTTCGGCAGTGCGGTAGTCGACGTTCGGCACGGTGGCCAGCATGTTCGCCATGCGCGACAGGCCCAGCTTCAGGTCGTCACCGATGTGGCGGCTGACGTACAGGCCGGCGTAACGACCGAACAGATCGAAACCGTACTTGACGCTGTAGTCCTGGGTGATCTTGACGTTGCGGCCACCCTTGCCGGTCGGCTCCAGGGTGAAGCTGGTCATCTTGTCGTGACCCTTGGTGGCGTCTTCGACGGCGATGGCAACGCGCTTGTTTTCTTCGCTCTCGGTGATCTTCCAGGTGCCGTTGCCCATGTCCTTCGAGGTGAAGTCCAGGGTGGCGCCCACGCCGGAGGCCGGGCCGGAGAACTTCAGTTCGGTGGCGGGATCACGCAGCAGGAGTGGGTTCCAATCCTTGAAACGGCGCAGGCTGTTGACCGTGTCGTACACGATCGTCATCTTGCGGTTTGTCTCGATGCTTTCCGAAATATGGCGCTCGCCCGGGAGGACCACGCCAATGATGACGAACAGGCCAGCCACGATCCCCAAGGCGATCAGGAACTCGATAATACGGGTCATTCAGAAGTCTCCGGGGCCGATCCCACGGCCGGGTTGAGTGAAGCGAAGCGCCAATCCTAGCAGCTTCGTTGGCTTTGTTGATCTGGTTTGGACCACCGGTTTCCGCGTCGACAACCGATTTGTACAGACAAGGGGACGAAGGGTAGCGCAGATGGGCCTCCGACCGTAGGGGCAGAGTCCCGGCACGGGTGAATCATCCAGCTGAACCGACGGCCGCCGGCACCTTCTTCACACCAGCTGCAGCTCGAAGGCCTTCAGCACGGCGCGGGTCCGGTCACGTACCCCCAGCTTGGAGAGGATATTGGAAACGTGGTTCTTGATGGTCCCCTCCGCCACGCCGAGCGAATTGGCGATCTCCTTGTTGGAGAAACCGCTGGCCATCAGCCGCAGGATCTCGGTCTCACGGTCGGTCAGCGGGTCCGGGCGATCCAGGCTGACGAACTCGTTGCGCATGTGCTCCAGCCCGGACAGCAGCCGCTGGGTCACCGCCGGCTGCACCAGCGAGCCGCCCTCGGACACGGTCCGGATGGCGCCCACCAGCTGGGCCAGCGTCACGTCCTTGAGCAGATAGCCCTTGGCCCCCGCCTTCAGTCCTGCCAGCACCAGCTGGTCGTCGTCGAAGGTGGTGAGGATGATGGTCGGCGGCAGCTGCTCCAGCCGGGACAGCATCTGCAGGGCCTCCAGCCCTGACATCGCCGGCATGCGCATGTCCATCAGCACCACGTCCGGCTTGACCTGCGGAATGATCTCCACCGCCTGCCGCCCGTCGGCGGCCTCGGCGATCACCTCGATGCCGTCGTCCAGCGCAAGCAACGAGCGGATCCCCTGCCGCACCAGGGTTTGGTCGTCGACCAGGCAGACGCGAATCATCAACGAACTCCTTCAGGTGCGGTGCTCAGCGCCAGGGCTGGTACACCGGGAACCGAGGCACGCAGGCGGAAGCCCTGGCCCCGGTGGGTCTCAATCTGCAGCTCTCCACCACATTGTTGCAGGCGCTCGCGCATTCCGCGCAGGCCGTTGCCCACCATGATGCCATCAGCGCCGCCGCCATCGTCACGCGCCTCCAGGCTGACCCCGCCGGCCTCGCGTCGGACCGTGATCCAGAGGTTGCGCGCGCCGGCATGCCGGATGGCATTGGTGATGATCTCCTGCGTGCAGCGCAGCAGTACGTGGGCCCGTTCCGGATCTTCCACGTTGAGCGGACTGGGCACGTCCAGATGGATGTCCAGCGAAGGCACCTGCTGGGTCAGTGGCCGCAGCGCTGCGGCAAGATCGATGGCACCGCTGTCGCGCAGCTGGCTGACCGCTTCGCGCACATCGGTCAGCAACAGCTTGGCCAGCGTGTGCGCCTGATGCACGTGCTCCTGTGCCCTGCCCTCGGTGATGTGCCCGGCGACCTCCAGGTTCAGGCTGAGCGCGGTGAGATGGTGGCCCAGCAGGTCGTGCAGCTCGCGGGAAATCCGCGTGCGCTCGTTGACGCGGGCGCTTTCGGCGAGCAGTACGCGCGTGGCCCGCAGTTCCGTGTTGAGCTGGCGCTGCTCTTCGCGCGCATCGGTCTGCTGGCGCGCCACCAGGCTGGTCACGAAGATGAACATCGAAAAGCCGCCATACAGCAGGGACTGCATCACGGCCTCGAACCAGGGGAAGCGCAGCAACACGTAATACACCGGCGCCACCGCCAGCTGGCTGACCAGCAGCCACAGCACGCCGTAATGCGCAGGCAGCATCCACGGAATCACGCCGGCAGCGACCATCATCAGGATGCTGCCCAGCCCCGAGCCGCTGAGGAAGCTGACGCCGAGCGCAGACAGGGTCAACAGCACCAGCATGCCGCGGTCGAGCCAGCGCGCGTTGCCGCCCGTGCGCAGGTCGCGGGTCAGGCGGAAGTACGCTGCGCCGAAGACCAGGTAAGCAGCGAACAGCAGAATCGCGCCGCCATTGTCGCCCGCCGGCCGGCGCAGGTTCTCGATCTGCGAATAAACCAGCGGCAGCCCGACCATGACCCAGGTGAACAGGCCAGCCAGACGGAGGACACGGGTATGACTGAGGGCTCCCAACATTCCTGCATCTTAGGCTGAACCCGGCCTGCGTCACTCCCACGGAAGTCATGCCCGCGTTTTCCCCGGTGGCGTCCCCCCCATGCAATAATCAGACGGAAGGGTCCGGCAACGGGCTACATGCACCACCCCACGGAGTCTCAATGTCGATTGTCATCCGCGACGTGCGCGAGCATGAGCTCGATTCCGTCCTGGCCTTGAACAACAACGCAGGCCTGGCGATCCTGCCGCTGGACGCGCACCGCCTGCACCTGTTCCATGAAACGGCCGAGTATTTCCGCGTCGCCGAGCGCGACGGCAACCTGGCCGGGTTCCTGATCGGTTTCGGCAGCGAAAGCGATCACGACAGCAGCAATTTCGCCTGGTTCAAGCAGCATCTGGGCAGCAGCTTCTTCTACATCGACCGCATCGTCGTGGCCAGCCGACGGCGCGGCGGCGGCGTGGGCCGTGCCTTCTACGCCGATGCGCAGAGTTACGCGGAGCTGCGCTACCCCCAGATGACATGCGAGGTGTTCCAGGACCACGGCGCCGATGCGGCGCTGTTGTTCCATGGCAGCTTCGGTTTCCGCGAACTTGGGCAGAACACCATGCCGCACGTGGATGTGCGTGCCAGCATGCTGGCCAAGGAGCTGTGCAGCTACGCCTGGGTGAACGAAACCTACGGCGGCAAATTGCCCGACGTAGCGTGGGCGCGTGGGCGCCAGCGCCCTGCGCCGGCCCAGCAGCCGACGGGGACCTGAGGTGGCAGTGAACATGGATTACGAACAGGCCGGTGAACTGAAGATCGGCCAGGTGGGCATCGCCAACCTGCGCATCCGCACGATGGATGTCGCGCGGCTGGTGCAGGAAATGAACGAGCGGGTGACGCGCGCGCCGAAGCTGTTCGGTCGGGCCGCGGTGATCCTGGATTTCGGCGGACTGAGCCGCACCCCGGACGTTGAAAGCGCGAAGGCGCTGCTGGATGGGCTGCGTGGCGCCGGCGTGCTTCCGGTCGCACTCGCCTATGGCACCTCGGAAATCGAACTGCTGTCCCAGCAGCTCGGCCTGCCCCTGCTGGCGAAGTTCCGCGCGCAGTACGAGCGCAGCGAAGGGGAGGCCGCTCCGGCCCGGACCCCGCCGCCGGCCGCTACGCGC
>JAZBLM010000079.1:0-16434 GCA_037033225.1 Pseudomonadota bacterium | reverse complement strand
GCCGTCACTACCTCGGGACGTCACACCCCGGCGGCGCGCTTCCAGAACATCTGCAGCAACGGCGGCAGCTTGCCGGCGCAGCCGAGCACGCGCCCCCGGGCGAGCGTCAGATGCAGCTCATCGTTGGAGAACAGACGGTTGATGCCGTCGAAGCTGTAGGCGGCGATCGTGTTGTCACTGCGGCGTTCGCGCGCCCAGCGCTGCAGCCGCTGCGGTGACAGCCGGGGCTGGCCGCGGCGCTGCGGCGAAGGTGCCAGCCAGCGCTGCAGCGCCGCGACATCGCGCAGCCCGAGGTTCACGCCCTGGCCTGCCAGCGGATGCACGACGTGCGCGGCATCGCCAAGCGCCAACACCCGCCCTGCAACGTAGTGCCGGGCCAGCTGGCGGCGCAACGGGAGCGCGGCGCGGGCCGAGACCAGGCTCAGTTCGCCCAGGCGTCCGTCGAAGGCGCGCGTGAGTTCCGCGTTGAACGCCGCTTCGTCAAGGTGAAGCACGCGTTCGGCCTCTGCGTCGGGCAGCGTCCACACGATGGAACTGCGATGCGGCGCCACCGGGAGCAGGGCCAGCGGTCCGCCCGGCAGGAAACGCTGCCACGCGGTGCCCTGGTTGGGCCGCGCGCTGTCGATGTAGGCGACCACGCCGCGCTGCGCATAGTCATGCCGGTCCACGGCGATGCCGGCCAGCGTACGCAGTGTCGATTCGGCACCATCTGCCGCCACCGCCAGCCCGGCTTCGATGCGCCGTCCATCGTGCAGGCGGAGCCGCACACCGTTCTCGTCCTGTTCAAGGCCCTCGACGCGGGCCGGGCAATGAACCTCCACGCCCGCGCCCGGAAGCGCAGCCCACAGCCGATCCACCAGCAACCCGTTCTCGACGATCCAGCCCAGCTCGCTGCGACCAAAACGGTCCGCATCGAAAAGCAGATCTCCGCCGCCGGCCGCATCCCAGACCTGCATGCGACGATAGGGATGCGCGCGGGCGCGAACGATGGCCTCCCACACGCCCAGGCGCTGCAGCAGCTGGACATTGTCAGCAGCGAACGCGAACACCCGCAGATCCGGCTGCGCCTGTTGCCATGCAGCGGGCTCCCGGCCTTCGACCATGGCCACCGACAGCCCGGCATCGGCGAGCGCCAGTGCACATGCCGCACCGACCACGCCGCCGCCGACGACAACCACATCGGCACGCATGCGCCGGCTCATGCGGCTTCTCCCCGGCACAGTCGCGGCACGTCGCCACGGAAGCCCATCGAGCCGCCGACCAGCATCGACTGCAGCGGGGTCGCCTGCGTCGCCAGCAGGCCGATGCTGCGCAGTGGCCGCATCAGCGCAGCATCGTTGCTGGTCAACCGGGCCAGCCCACCGGAGAACGCGACCGTCTGCCGGCGATCATCCTGCCGGCGCAGCGCATACGCCTGCAGCACGGCATCGCTGCCTGCATCGCCCTCGGTTTCCAGCAGCTCGGCCAGGGTCAACGCGTCGCGCAGGCCCAGGTTGAACCCCTGCGCGCCCAGCGGATGGATGGTCTGCGCCGCATTGCCCAGCAGCACCGCGCGTTCACCGCTCAAGCGCCTGGACAGGACCTGGCGCAGCGGGTACGCACTGCGCGGCCCGGATTCCAGCAATCGACCTGCGCGCCAGCCGATCGTGGCCTGCAGCCGTGCCAGCCAGGCCGCGTCGTCCAGGGCCATCACCGCATCGGCCTGATCGCGGGCCACGCCGTGGACCACGCCGAAGTGGCGGTCACCGCGCGGCAGCAGCGCCGTGGGACCGGTATCGGTCAAGCGTTCCCAGGCGGTGCCGTCAGGTGCGCGCTGGCTGCGCAGACGCGCCACGAACAACGTCTGCTGGAAATCATGTTCGTCCACCTCGATACCGAGCGCGGTACGCACCGCGCTGGTCGTGCCATCGGCGCCCACCACCAGCCGCGCCTGCACCGTGTGGGTACCGGTGTCGTCCTGGACATGGACCTGCCGGTAACCCTCAACCACCTGCCCCAGCCCCACGAAGCGGGCGGGGCGGCGGCGCCGCAGGTCCGGCAGCTCGCGCAGCCGTGCTTCCAACGCAGTGCCGAAATCGCGTGCCACCACCACCTGGCCGAACCAGGGCCGGCCATAGTCGGCCGCGCACAGTTGCACGCGACCGAAGTCGCCAGCGCGGCTGACGTGGATGCGGGTGATCGGGCCGGGCGCACTGCCCAGCTTCTGCATCACCCCCAGCGCGTTCAGTGCGTTGACCGTGGCGGCGGCGAAACTCAGGTTGCGCTGGTCGAACACCGCCGGCAGCGCACCCTCCGCCGTGGCCTCGAGCAGGCAGGCCGTGCGGCCGATCCGCTGCAGCGCAATGGCCAGGCTGGCACCGACCAGCCCGCCGCCGACGATCAGGACATCAACTCGTTCGCTCATGTCGCCATGATACGCGCTCCCCTGCCGTGACAACCCCGCACGTGCCCTGCAGGACGGCCGCAGGGCGGTCTAGAATGGGGTCCTGTTCACCCTGCCTGCGTGTACCGTCATGACGCCCTCCCTGCAACGCGCCCTTCTACTGGCCGGCCTGGTGCTGCTGATGGCTGCTACGCGCATCAACCACTTCTCCGCGGTTCCAGACGCATCCTGGGCGGTGTTCTTCATCGCAGGCTTCCACCTGCGCAGCTGGACGCGCTGGGCGTTCCCGTTGCTGATGGGCCTGGCGGTACTGATCGACTGGATGGTGATCCGCAACCTGGGCCTGGACTTCTGGCAGCACTACTGCATTTCGCCGGGCTACTGGATGCTGCTGCCCGCCTATTTCGCCCTGTGGACGGGCGGCAGGCTGCTGGCCGACGGCTACCGCGGCGCGCAGTGGTCGACGCTGGCCAAGGCCGTGCCGCTGGTGCTGGCGTCGGTCGCGGTTTGCCATCTTTTCGCGCAGGGCGGCTTCTACTGGACCACCCGTAACGTCGCCGACCCCACCCTGGGCGGCTGGTTGAAGAACTACGCCGACTGGTTCGTCCCCTACCTCGGCACGACCACGTTGTACGTCGGCCTGGCCGGCGCGTTGCAACTGGCGGTCGAGCAGGTCCGCAAGCTGCGCCGGGCACAGCGCGACGTGCGCGGCTGAGGCGGCGATGGGCAACCGGCTTTCGCGCATTTATACCCGTACCGGCGACGACGGCAGCACCGGACTCGGCGATGGCAGCCGCGTGGGAAAGGACGATGCGCGGGTTGCCGCTTTCGGCACCGTCGACGAAGCCAACTCCGCGCTGGGCGTGCTGCTGGCCGTCGCCCTGCCCGCCGACGTACAGGCGCTGCTGGTACGGCTGCAGCACCAGCTGTTCGACCTGGGGGGTGAACTCTGCATCCCCGGCCACGCGGCGATCACCGACGCCGACGTCACCGCACTGGAAGCGCAGCTGGACCATTACAACGCCGATCTGCCCGTGCTCAAGGAGTTCATCCTGCCGGCCGGCGGCGAAGCGGCGGCACGCTGCCACCTCGCACGGACCATCGTGCGACGCGCCGAACGCGAGACAGTCGCCCTGTCGCGCCTGTCGCCGGTAAGGCCGCAGGCGATTCACTACCTCAACCGGCTCTCCGACCTGCTGTTCGTGCTGGCCCGGGTGCTGGCCCGCGCCGATGGGGCGGGTGAAGTGCTCTGGCAGCACTCGCGCCGCCACGGCTGACCCTTCCGGATTCCGCGCCCATGCTGGTGTTCACCCATCCTTCCTGCCTGCAGCACGACCCGGGCCCGGATCATCCCGAATCACCGCAGCGCCTGCAGTGCGTGCTCGACGCACTGCACGCCGCCTTCCCCGGACAGCTCGACTGGCGCGATGCGCCCCCGGCAAAGCGCGGTGACCTGGCGCGGGTCCATGAGGCTGCGCTGATCGACCAGGTCCTGCAGGCGCAGTCCTTGCCACTGCGGCAGATCGACATGGATACGCGCACCTCGCCCGGTTCGGCAGCTGCCGCGCTGCACGCGGCCGGGGCCGGCATCGCAGCGGTCGATGCGGTGCTGGGGGGCAGGGATCCGCTGGCCTTCTGCGCGGTTCGCCCACCGGGCCACCACGCGACCGCCGGCAGCGCGATGGGCTTCTGCCTGTTCAACAACATCGCCGTGGCGGCCGCGCACGCCCGTGACCGCCATGGCCTGGAGCGCATTGCCGTGGTCGATTTCGACGTGCACCACGGCAACGGTACCCAGGACATCTTCCAGATGGACCCGCGGGTGGCGTACTACAGCACGCACCAGGCCGGCCTGTTCCCCAACTCCGGCCTGCGCCGGGACCGCGGCGCGGGCAACCTGATGAACATCCTGCTACCGCCCGGCAGTGGGGGCCTGCGTTTCCGCAATGTGTGGGCCGACGAGATGTTGCCGGCCATCAACGACTTCGGGCCGCAGCTGCTTCTGCTCTCGGCCGGGTTCGACGCGCACGTGCGCGACCCGCAGGCCGACCTGATGCTGGAAGCGGAGGACTTCGCCTGGCTCACCAGCGAGCTGCACGCGCTGGCGCGCCGGCATGCCGGCGGGCGACTGGTCTCGATGCTGGAGGGCGGCTACGACCTGCAGGCACTGGCCGAATGCAGCGTGGCCCACGTGGGGGCGCTGCTGGTTACCTCGGCCCCCGCCTGATGAACCCAGGCAGGCCGCCGTGGCCGGCCTTCATTGCCCCTATGCAAGGGATGGGGCAAGCTACGGATCGTTTTCGCCTGAATCATCACGCGTGCGCCAAGCCCTCCGCCTGCTGCCCCTCCCCCTTGGTATCGCCCTCTGCCTGCCGGCCTTCGCCGACGACAAAGCGCCGAACTGGGGCCTGTGTCCTGCCACCGACGTCCTGCCCGCCTTTGGCGATGCACCGCCGGCGGACAAGGCTGCCGCCGAAACCCGTACCGAGCAGCCCACCGACATCGAGGGTGACCAGCTCTCGGGGACCTCCACCGTGCCCGAATACCAGGGCAACGTGGCGCTCAAGCGCGGCGACCAGTTCCTCGGTACCGACCACCTGAGCTTCGACACCGAAAGCGGCAACTATGTCGCGGAAGGCAACGTGCGCTACCAGGATTCGTCCATCCGCATGGTCGCCAAGCGTGCCGAAGGCAACCAGGAAGCCGACACCCACAAGATCTCCGACATCCAGTACCAGCTGGTGTCGCGGCGCGGCAATGGTGGCGCCGAGTCGGTGGACCTGCAGGGCGCGGTGGGCCAGATGCACCGCTCCACCTACACCACCTGCGATCCGTCCCAGCCGGTCTGGAAGCTGTCCGCGCCACAGATCGAGGTCGACAACGACGCCGGGTTCGGTACCGCGCGCAATGCGGTGCTGCGCATCGGCAAGGTGCCGGTGCTGTGGGCGCCCTACTTCAAATTCCCGATCGATGACCGGCGCCAGACCGGCCTGCTGTACCCGGAACTGGGTCTGTCCGGCCGCAACGGCTTCGACTACGCACAGCCGATCTATTTCAACCTGGCGCCGAACTACGACGACACGTTGACCCCGCGCTACATGAGCAAGCGCGGCTTCATGCTGGACAATGAGTTCCGCTATCTCTACGAAGGCGGCCGCGGCGAGCTGCGCACCGCCTACATGCCCGACGACGAACTGCGCGACAAGGATCGTGGCCGGCTGGAATATTCCGGGTACCACAACTTCAACCCGAACTGGCAGGCGCGTGCCGGGCTGGCGTGGGTCAGCGACGAGCGCTACCTGGAAGACTTCGCGAACAAGCTGCTGGGCGTGACCGCGTCCAACCTGCAGAGCCAGGCCGGCATCTACGGCACCGGCGAAACCTGGACCGCCGGCCTGATGGCCGACTATTGGCAGCTGACCGACTACACGCTCACTGAAGCCGCCCTGCCCTACAACCGGCAGCCGCGCCTGTTCGGGACCTGGGACAAGCCGATCCTGCCGTGGCTGGAAGTGGGTGTATACGCCGAAGCCGTGCGCTTCGTGCACGACGACATCAACGGCAAGCTGGGTGCGGAGGATGAGTACATCCGCGACGGAACCCGCACCGAAGTCCTCGGTGGTTCACGCCTGGACATCAAGCCGTACGTGACCATGCCCTTCAGCGGCGCGGCCTGGTACGTGACCCCGACGCTGGCCTGGCGCTACACCGGCTACGACCTGGAACAGGGCCTGGCCGACAGCATCCGCGCCAACAACCTGGCCGCCGCGGGCGTCACCGATCCCACGCCGGACCAGCTGCGGGGCAACACGTCGCCGCACCGCAGCGTGCCGATCGCCAGCCTGGATGCGGGCATGTTCTTCGACCGCGAGACGACGATCAACGACAAACCGTTCCTGCATACGCTGGAGCCGCGACTGTTCTACCTGCGCACGCCTTATCGCGACCAGAGCGAACTGCCGGTGTTCGACACGCGTGATTTCACCTTCAGCTGGGGCCAGCTGTTCCGCGATTCGCGCTACACCGGCGCCGACCGCCAGAACGACGCCAACCAGCTGACCATGGCCCTGAGCACGCGCTTCATCGACCAGAGCAGCGGCCGCGAGCGTTTCTCGGCCAGTATCGGCCAGATCCTGTACTTCGATGACTCCCGTGTCTCCCTGCCGAGCAATCCCAGCCCGGTGGAACAGGGGAAATCGGCATGGATCGCCGACACGAACTACATGATCAACGATCGCTGGAACCTGGGCGCCACCTACCAGTGGGATCCCAAGAACAAGCGCGAGGACCTGGCCAGCGTGCGCGCGCGCTACCTGATGTCCAACGACGGCATCGTCAATCTGACCTACCGTCACCGCATCAATCCGGACGGTAGCAACCTGCTGAAGCAGGGCGATCTGTCGTTCCTGTACCCCATCAACCCCCGCTGGAGCGTGGTCGGTCGTTATTACTACTCCATCGAAGACAGCAAGCCGCTGGAAATCATCGGTGGCGTGCAGTGGGACAGCTGCTGCCTGGCCGTGCGCGCGCTGGCCCGGCGCTATGTCCGAAACCGCGAGGGCGAGCTCAACACCTCCTTCCAGCTCGAGTTCGTGCTGAAGGGCCTGAGCTCCATCGGCCAGAATACGGACCGTACGCTGCGTCGTGCTATCCTCGGCTACAACCGCGACGACCTCTATCTCGTGCCCCCCAGCACCACCGGCGCGACCCGCGACGACTACGATCCGAACCTGATCCCATGACCAAGACCCTCCCCGTCCTACTCGCCTCCCTGCTGGCGGTGTCCACTGCGTCCGTGCCGTTGCAGGTACTGGCCCAGCAGACCCAGGCACTGGATCGCATCGCCGCCGTCGTCGATGAGGACGTCATCCTGCAGAGCGAGCTGGACCGCGCGCTGACCAACATCAAGACCCAGTACGCCGGCCGCGAGAACCAGCTGCCGCCGGACGATGTGCTGAGCCGCCAGGTACTTGAGCGTCTGGTCCTGGTCAAACTGCAGGTTGCCCGCGCCGAAAGCAGCGGCATCCGTGTTTCGGACCAGGAGCTGAACCAGGCGATCGCCTCGATCGCCCAGCAGAATGGCAACACGCTTGACCAGCTGCGCGCGCGCCTGGCCCAGGACGGAATCGATTTCGATGAGTTCCGCCGCTCGGTCCGCGACGAAGTCGTGGTCCAGCGCCTTCGCCAGAGCTATGCGCAGAGCCGCATCAGCGTCAGCGAGGGTGAAGTGGATGCCGCATTGAAGCAGCAGGCGGTCACCGGTACCCAGTACCACCTCGCCCACATCCTGATCGCCACCCCGGACGGTGCCGATGCAGGCCAGATCGCGACCGGCAAGCAGAAGGCCGACGGCGTCAAGGCGCTGCTGGACAAGGGCGAACTGGACTTCAACGCCGCTGCCGTACGTTATTCGGACAGCCCCAACGCGCTGGAAGGCGGTGATCTGGGCTGGCGTTCCATGGACGAAATCCCGCAGGCCTTCCTGCAGGTGATGCAGGACATGAAGGCTGGCGATGTGGTCGGCCCGCTCCGTGGCCCCAGCGGCTTCCAGCTGTTGAAGCTGGTTGAAGTCCGCGATGCCAATGCGGCCGCCGCCACCGGCCAGACGGTCACTGAATACCACGCACGCCACATCCTTGTGCGTGTGACCGACCAGCAGGGCGATGCCGCCGCCAAGGCGAAGATCGACACGCTGCGTGCCCGCATTGCCGGCGGCGCCGACTTCCAGGCCGTGGCACGCGAATCGTCGGAAGACACCAACAGCCGCGGCCAGGGCGGTGACCTGGGCTGGTTCCCGGTTGACGCTTTCGGCCCCGACTTCGGCCGCCAGGTGGAAGGTGTGACCGATGGCAGCATCAGCCAGCCGTTCCGCACCGATGCCGGCTGGCATATCGTGCAGCGCGTGGAAACCCGCCAGACCGATGTCGGCGTGGACAACCAGCGTGCGCAGATCCGCGAGACCATTGGTCGGCGCAAGCTGGAAGAAGAGTACAACCGCTTCCTGTCCGAGCTGCGTGGCGAAGCCTACGTCAGCTTCCGCAGCGGCGACCGGGCGGAGAACACCGCCACTCCGCCGCAGGGCTGAGCGATGCGACCAGGTGCGAAGCTCGCAGGAGCCCCGCTCCCCGAGCTCGCCCTGGTACCCGGCGAGCCGGCCGGGATTGGTCCGGAGCTGTGCATCCGTTTGATCCAACAGCCGCGCACCGACTGCCGGCTGCTTGCCTTTGCCGACCCCGACACGATGCTTGCAGCGGCAGCCGCACTCGCGCTGCCGCTGCAGTTGTTGCCCGCCGATGCCAAGGCGCGCGTGCCCGGCGACCTGCGCCTGTGCGCCGTTCCCAATCCCGTCGCCAGTCGGTTCGGCTGCGCGGATCCGCGTAATGCGGGGGCGGTGATCGAGGCCCTGCATGCCGCCGGGCAGGCGTGCCTGGAGGGTAGGCTCGACGGTGTGGTCACCGGTCCCGTGCACAAGGCGGTGATCAATCAGGGCGGCATTGCCTACAGCGGCACAACCGAACTGCTGGCCGACCAGGCCGGAGTCAAGGTGGTGATGATGCTGGCCAACAATATCGTGCGCGTGGCGCTGGCCACCACCCACCTGCCGCTGCGCGAGGTTGCCGATGCGATCACCGTCGACGGGTTGGAGCACACGCTGCGCACCCTGCATGACGCCCTGCAGGGCGACTTCGGTATTGAAGCGCCGCGCATCGCCGTTCTGGGCCTGAATCCACATGCCGGCGAAGACGGCCACCTGGGCCGGGAAGAACTGGATGTGGTGATACCGCTGCTTGAACGCCTGCGTGCCGACGGCATGGCCCTGATCGGCCCGCTGCCTGCCGATACCGCCTTCCTGCCGGCGAAACTGCGGGACGTCGACAGCGTGCTGGCGATGTATCACGACCAGGGTCTGCCGGTATTGAAATACTCTGGCTTCGAGCAGGCCGTGAACCTGACCCTGGGCCTTCCGTATCCGCGCGTCGCGGTGGACCACGGCACCGCTCTGGAGCTGGCCGGTCGGGGCATCGCCGATCCCTCCAGCCTGCAGGCTGCCACCACCCTGTGTGCGCAACTGGCGCGGCAACGTAGACTTAGCGCATGAATCCGCATTCCTCCTCTGGCCCGGCCTTCACTGCCCCGGCCAAGAAGCAGTTGGGCCAGCATTTCCTGGCCGACCGCCATTACATCGACAGCATCGTGCGCGCGGTCAATCCCAAACCGGGCGACCGCCTGGTGGAGATCGGCCCGGGCCAGGGTGCCATCACCCTGCCCCTGCTGCGCCAGCACCCCGAGCTCACCGTGATCGAGTTCGACCGGGACCTTATCGCACCGCTGACCGCCGCCGCCGAACCCCTGGGCGCGCTGACCATCATCCAGAGCGACGTGCTGCGGGTGGACTTCACTGCGCTGGCGCAGGCCGAGGGGGGCGGCGGCCAGATCCGCCTGGTCGGCAACCTGCCCTACAACATTTCATCGCCGATCCTGTTCCACGCACTGGACCATGCCGGCGTGGTGCGCGACATGCACTTCATGCTGCAGAAGGAAGTCGTCGACCGCATGGCGGCCGGCCCGGGCAGCAAGGTATTTGGTCGCCTCAGCGTGATGCTGCAGGCTTACTGCGAAGTCACTTCCCTGTTCGTGGTGCCGCCGGGCGCGTTCCGGCCGCCACCGAAGGTGGATTCGGCGGTGGTGCGGCTGGTGCCGCGCGACCCGGCCACCATCGGCATCCACGATGCCAGGCGTTTTGCCGAGGTGGTCAAGGCCGCCTTCGGCCAGCGTCGCAAGACACTGCGCAATGCCCTCAACAACGTGGTCAGCGCCGAGCAGTTCACTGCCGCCGGCGTGCGTCCGGATGCCCGCGCTGAACAGCTGGAGGTGGCGGAATTCGTCGCCCTGGCCAATGCAAGCTGATTACACTGCCAAGATGCACGACGACCAGTACGCCATGGACGTGGAAGTAGCCCCCCGCTTCCTCGATGACCAGTCCGCTCCCGAAGACGGACGCTTCGCCTTTGCCTATACCATCCGCATCCGCAACAGCGGCCGGGTGGCGGCACGCCTCGTGGCGCGCCACTGGCGCATCACCGACGCGGAGGGTCGGGTCGAGCACGTTGACGGGGATGGCGTGGTCGGCGAACAGCCGCGCCTGCGTCCCGGTGAAGACTTCCGTTACACCTCCGGTGTCATGCTCTCCACCGAGCACGGCACGATGCAGGGGCATTACGACATGGTGGCCGACGACGGCACCGAGTTCGCCGCCGACATCGCACCGTTCGTGCTGACCGTTCCCCGAACCCTGCACTGACACGGAGGCCAGGCCATGAGCGTGTGGGCTATCGGCGACCTGCAGGGTTGCTATGACGTCACCCAGCGGTTGCTGGAAAAGATCCGCTTCGATCCTGCGCAGGACACCCTGTGGTTCGCCGGCGACCTGGTGAACCGCGGCGGCCAGTCGCTGGAGACGCTGCGGCTGGTGCACTCGCTGCGCGAACACAGCGTGGTGGTGCTGGGCAACCACGACCTGTCCCTGCTTGCGGTCGGCTCGCGCAGCGAGGAAGAACAGCGCAAGGTCAATCCGGACCTGCTGCGCGTGGTGACCGCCGAGGACCGCGACGTGCTGCTGGACTGGCTGCGCATGCAGAAGCTGGTGCACGCCGACCGCGACTTGGGATGGATGATGGTGCATGCCGGCCTGGCGCCGAGGTGGACCACGCAGATGGCGGAAAAGCATGCGCGGGAAGTCGAGCAGCAGCTGCACGGCAACGGCTACCGCAAACTGCTGCGCAACATGTACGGCGACAAGCCGATCTGGGCACCCAACCTGACCGGCTACGACCGCTCGCGAGCGATCATCAATTTCTTCACCCGCATGCGCTACTGCACGACGCGCGGCCGTATCGGGATCGAAGACAAGGGCACGCCAGGCACCCAGGAGCAGGGGCTTTATCCCTGGTTTGAAGTGCCTGGCCGGGTGGAACGCGACCTGAAAGTGGTCTGCGGTCACTGGTCGGCGCTGGGACTGACGATTACCCAGGGCGTACACGCCATCGACACCGGTGCGGTGTGGGGCGGCAAGCTGACGGCGCTGCAACTGGATACCGATGAACTGCGCGTGGTTCAGGTGCCCGGCCGTGATGTGCCCGCTCCAGCACCCGGCGCCCGCCCGCCGGCCCGCCGGCCGAAGCCACCGCAGGACCGGGCGCCCGATGCGGCAGCAACGCCCGCTCAGGGCCAGCCGGCCGGCGGTGAGACCCGCACCCGTGGCCCGCGTCGCAGGCGGGGTCGTGGCCGCGGCAACGGCGGCGGCGGCGCTGGCAGTCCGCCCGCCGCGGAATAGCGTTCGCGCCCGTCTCAGCGACGGGTGTAGTGCGCGTACCGGAAGGCGAACGGATGCCGTTCGTCCGCGGCGTGCGGCTCGCTGCCTGCTTCCTGCCACAGCATTTCATCGACCTGGGGAAAGTGCGTGTCGGCCGGCACCTCGGTGTCCACCCAGGTCAGGTAAAGATCGGTGGCGTGCTCCATCAGCAGACGGTATATCTCCCCCCCGCCGATCACACAGATCTCCCTCGCTCCCTCCGCGGTGCAGAGGGCCATGGCCTGGTCGAGCGTCGCTACCGCGTGCATGCCGGCGTACGGCACCTGGCCGCTGCGGGTCAACACCAGGTTGGTGCGGCCAGGCAGCGCCCGTCCCAGCGAGTCCGCGGTACGGCGGCCCATCAGCACCGGCTTGCCCAGCGTCAGCGCCTTGAAATGCTTGAGATCATCGGGAAGGTGCCAGGGCAGCGCATTGCCCTGGCCGATCCCATGGCGACGATCCAGCGCGGCGATCATCGACAGCTTCATGGTGCTCACACGGCCACCGGTGCCTTGATGGCCGGATGCGGGTCGTAGCCGTCAATGCGGATGTCGTCGAAGCCGAAGCCGAACAGGTCGGTGACGTCGGGGTTCAGGCACAGCGCCGGCAACCCGCGCGGTGTCCGCGCCAGCTGCTCACGGGCCTGTTCGAAGTGGTTCGTATACAGGTGGGCATCACCCAGCGTGTGGACGAAATCCCCGACACCCAGCCCGGTGGCCTGGGCCACCATGTGGGTCAGCAGCGCGTAGCTGGCGATGTTGAAGGGCACGCCGAGAAAGATGTCGCCGCTGCGCTGGTACAGCTGGCAGCTGAGCTTGCCGCCCACCACGTAGAACTGGAACAGGCTGTGGCACGGCATCAGCGCCATCTGGTCCAGCTCGCCGACGTTCCAGGCGCTGATCACCAGCCGGCGCGAATCCGGATTGCGCTTGATCTCGTCCACCAGCCATCGCATCTGGTCGATCTGCCGGCCATCGGCCGCCGCCCAGCTGCGCCACTGCTTGCCGTACACCGGCCCGAGGTCGCCATTCGCGTCGGCCCATTCGTCCCAGATCCGCACCTGGTTGTCTTTCAGGTAACCGATATTGGTATCGCCCTGCAGAAACCACAGCAGCTCGTGGATGATCGAGCGCAGGTGCAGCTTCTTGGTCGTGACCAGCGGGAAGCCCTCGGCCAGGTTGAAACGCATCTGCCAGCCGAACACGCTGCGGGTGCCGGTGCCGGTGCGGTCACTCTTTTCCGCCCCGTTTTCCAGCACGTGCTGCAGCAGGTCCAGGTAGGGCTTCATGGCTTGGCTCCGGCAGCAGGGGCGCCCACCGCCGAAGCAGGACGCACCGGCTGCAGCACGGGTGCGCGCCGGGACATCGCCAGCAGCACCAGGCCCAGCGCCACCAGCGGCAGGCTGAGGATCTGTCCACGGGTGAGCCAGTCGAACGCAATGTAGATGCCGTTGTCAGGCATGCGCACGAACTCCACCGCGAAGCGGAACACGCCGTACATCAGCGCAAACAGGCCCGAAACGAGATAACGGCCGCGCGGCCTGGCCGATACCAGCCACAGCACGGCAAACATCACCAATCCTTCCAGGAACGCCTCATACAGCTGCGAGGGGTGGCGGGCGTACTGGTTCAACGCCCCTGCAGCGAACTCGGCCTTCAACGCGGCGCCATCGAGCTGGGCCAACGGCGCCGGCAGGCCGGACGGAAACACCACGCCCCAGCTGCCGTCGGTGAACTTGCCCCACAGCTCATCGCCGATGAAGTTGCCGATACGGCCAAAGCCCAGGCCCAGCGGCACCAGCGGGGCGACGAAGTCCATCGTGTCGAAGAAGTGCAGCCGATGCCGGCGTGACCACCACCAGCTTGCACCCAGCACGCCGAGCAGCCCGCCGTGGAAGCTCATGCCGCCATCCCAGACCTTGAACAGCAGCAGCGGATTGGCGAGGAAATCGCCCAGTGCATAGAACAGCATGTAGCCCACGCGCCCGCCGACCACAACGCCCAGCATGGCGTAGAACAGCAGGTCGGAGAAACCATCGGCGTTGACGCCCGGCAAGCGACCGGCAGCGATGCGGCGCTTGCCGAGCCACCAGGCCGAAGCGAAGCCGAGCAGGTACATGACACCGTACCAGTGGACCTGGATCGGCCCCAGCGAGATGGCGATGGGGTCGATATCGTGGAAATAGATCATGGACGTGCCTTGCAGGAATCGGATTATTTTAGCGCTCAACCCAGAATCTGAGGTCGATCCGGCAAAGCGTCCTGCTCTGACCGCATGGCAGCCGGAAAGTGCCCGGCCAACAGGCGGGACACCTCATCGACCGCCGCCACCAGCGCAGCGGCCGGATCGGGTCCTTGCAGTCCTGCGCGCAGGTGGTCGCAGATGGGCTGCCAGTCCGACCCGCCCACTCGCCCCTGCAGGCCCCGGTCGGCAACGATCTCGATCGCGTGGTCGGCGAGCAGCAGATAGATCAGCACGCCGTTGTTATGGGCCGTATCCCAGGTACGAAGGTGGGCAAACGCCCGCTCGGCCGCATCACGCGGCGTCACACCGCGCCACAGCGCGGCCAGCGGCAGGTCGGCTTCGACGGCGAACATCACCTGGCCCCCGTGCCGGCGTTCGCCGGCCGCGATGGCATCGGTGATCGCCTGCAGTGTTGCTGGTGAGAAGGTGCGTCGAACCGAAGGCGCCACGATGTGGCGAAGCATGCGACGGATCATCACCAGCCTCCCGAAGCGCCGCCGCCGCCGGAGCGGCCGCCACCGCCACCCCAGCCGCCACCCCCGCCGAAACCACCGCCGCCACCGAAGCCACCACCACCCCACCCTCCGCCCCCCCAGCCTCCGCCGCCGGCAAAGCGACCGGGATGTCCGGACGTCACCGCCATCAGCAGGCCGACCAGGCCGGCCACGCCACTGGCGAGCAACAGCGAGGTGAACAGGAACGCGACAAAGGCAGCGCCACCCGCAGCGATCAAGCCACGCACCGGGCGCGGCAGGCGTCCGAGCACGGCCCGCAGCAGCGAGCCGACGAAGAAGCCGATCACCAGTGCAACCATCCAGCCGTCACCGCCTGAGTCGTCGCGTTGGGCGCGATGGGCACTGACCGGGGGCGGCAGCGCCTCGCCGTCGATCAGTTTCACCAGCATGCCGGACGCCGCGGCGATGCCGCCTGCGTAGTCGCCGGCACGGAAGGCGGGCACCAGATATTCCTGGATGATGCGATTGGCGACGGCGTCCGGGATGGCCCCTTCAAGGCCGTAACCTGCCTCGATCCGGACGCGGCGATCCTCCTTGGCCACCACCAGCAGTACTCCATCGTCCACGCCCTTTCGGCCGAGCTGCCACCGCTCGAATACCCGGGTGGTGTACTGGGCGATGTCCTCGGGCTGGGTGGTGGGCACGATCAGCACCTGCAGCTGGCTGCCCTTGCGCTGCTGCAGGGCGATGGCCTGCTGCTGCAAGTGCGCGATCTGCTCCGCGTCCAGCGTTGCCGTAGTGTCGACGACCGGCGCGTCCAGGTCCGGAATCGATGCAAGTTCCTGCGCCTGCACTCCGGCCAGCGGCAGGCACAGCAGCAGGAACCAGCCGATCAGCCTGAGGCGCATCGATCAACCGCCCGGCTGCGGGGCCGGGGCCGGGGCCGGGGCGGCGCCGCCGCCGTTGAACTTCACTTCCGGCGCGCTGGAGATCTGCGCTTCGTTCTCCACGGTGAAGTTCGGCTTGACCGCGTAGCCGAAGATCTTCGCGGTGACGACCTGCGGGAATGACCGGATGTACGTGTTGTAGTCCTGTACCTGCTGGATGTAGCGCCCACGTGCGACGGTGATGCGGTTTTCCGTCCCTTCAAGCTGCGCCTGCAGATCGCGGAAGTTCGCGTCGGACTTCAGCACGGGGTAGTTTTCGGTTACCACCAGCAGGCGCGACAGCGCACTGCCCAGCTCGCCCTGCGCCTGCTGGAACTGGCGAAGCGACGCTTCGTCATCCGCATTGACGTTGATCTGGCCGACCCGCGAGCGCGCCTGGGTGACCTCGGTCAGTACCTGCCGCTCCTGGGTGGCGAAGCCCTGCACGGTGTTGACCAGGTTGGGCACCAGGTCGGCCCGGCGCTTGTACTGGTTGAGCACTTCAGCCCAGCTGGCCTTGACCGCTTCGTCCTTCTGCTGGATGGCGTTGTAGCCGCAGCCGGACAACAGGGAAGCCAACAGAAGCAAGGGGATGAGGCGGGTCAACAGGCGCATGGCCGGGCTCCACGAGGTGTCGAAAGCCGGAGCATCGCATGTTCCAGGTGAATGCGGTGCTGCGGGACGTATCGAACGGGGTGAACCCCCTCGCGGCTGGCGTCGAACGGGGAGCTGCGTGTCTGGCGCGGGGCGGTGGGGCTGGTCGGGGGACGGCAAGAGCCGCATCCTGCGGGCCTCGTTTCGCGCCATCCATGGCGCGGGTCCACGCCATCGCATTCGCGCTGTCGCTCCCACACTTTGCTGCGCAAACCGTGGGCCCCGTCTTACCAGCGCCCGATCCCCGCCGCTTCGCGGCCGCCCCTTACCAATGGGCTTCCTCCACCAGATGGCGCAATGGCGGTTCTGGTCGACCATGGGTCGACCCTACCGAGTCCCAAGGCCGCCGTGGACCTGTCGGAGGCGGGGCGGTGTCGGTGGCGGTGAGCGCCGTGCCCAAGGCCGCCGTGGACCTGTCGG
>JAZBLM010000078.1:0-16544 GCA_037033225.1 Pseudomonadota bacterium | reverse complement strand
GTGCGGTCGACGCAGACCCGCTACCAGTCGAAGCGCAGGCCGACGTTGCCTTCGATGCCCTTGCGCTCGCGGTTCCGGTCTTCCATGTCCCGGGTGTAATCAGCGACCGCGTAGGCGCTCACGTTGCGGTTGAAGCGCCCGACAACGCCCACGCCGACTTCCCACGCACTGGTCTGCTGCGTGGCGACGATCCGGTTGCCACTGAAGTCGACGCGGTTGTCGCCATCCAGCGTCTTCCAGTAGTTGAGCTTGATATAGGGCTGCCAGCCGTTGTCAGCCAACCCGTAATCACCTGCAAAGCGCAGCCCGATGCGGCCCGTCCACGCCGCGTCCGCGTCGAAGCGGATCGCCGCGAACGCATCGGCCGCGTCATCCAGCGACTGGCGCTGCCAGATCACCTGCACCTGCGGCTCCAGCCACCACGCGGACTGCCCGAAGCGCAGCAGCGGCTTGCCCGCCTCGAGCGAAGCACTGGTGCCATCGCCGCGCACGTCGATGCCCAGGCCACGCGTGGACCACGCTTCGCCGCGGTACCGGCTCTGCATCACCACCGCGTCGAGGTAGCCCCCTTCCGCGCCCACACCGGTCCAGCTCAGCCCGACATGCTTGTCGTCCAGCCGGGTCTGGCCCACCTGCACGTTCTCCCAGCCCAGCGCGAGGCCGGTGATGCGGCCGCTTGCCCGAGTGCGACCGACGAACACGCCCCATTGGCTGCTGAAGCGCTCATCGCCGCCGGTATACAGGCCGATGCCCGCCTGCAGCCCCTGCAGATCGCCATCAAAGCCGGTGAGCGCATCGCCGCCCCAGTGCTGTTCCTCACTGCTGCCGATCAGGCGGCCCCAAGCGACTCCTGCGCTGTCCGGCGCTGACAGCAGGCGCTGCTCGCCCTGCCGTTCGTGGAAGGTGCCCAGGGAGGCCTGCGACACCGTCCGCAGTATGGATGGCACCACCGCATAGGCAGGCGTCTCCAAGCGGTAGATCGGCGTGATCGCCGCCTGTGACGGACGCGCGCCGGGCGTCGGTGGGACGGCCAGCGGGCCGGGAATCACGGCGACCTCGTCGGGGACATCAGGCGGCGTTGTGATCACCGGCGGCGCGACATCTGCCGGCTCCGGCGGCGGTGGCGGCGGCGCAGGTTCCGCCGCGACCGGATCCGGATCAGGCGCGGTCGGATCGGCCGGCACATCAGGCGGCGGCGGCGCAGCAGGCGGCAGCACCGCCGGCGGCGTGCCCAGGTCTTCAGGCGGCGGCGGTTCCGGCAGGGGCGTCGTGGTCGGCGGCGGTGCAGGCGCCGGGTCGACGCTGGCCACCAGCGTCGAGCGCAGATACCAGTTGTTGGCCGTGCCTCCGCTGACCCCGCCCTTGAACAGGAAGTACTCGTAAGCGCCCGCCGCCACCGGACTGAACAGCGCGAAGGCATCGGCTGCGGTGGTGGCCCCGTTGACGGCCTGCACCAGCAGGATGCCATCGGCGAGGGTCGCTGCACCGCCGCCGCCCGCGTTGATCACTCCGATCCCGGTGGTGCCGCCTGCGCTGCCTCCGGCGATCACCAGCCGGTCGCTGGCCGAGCGGTCATCGCCGAGGACAGTATTGAGGTAGAGGCCGCCGCCACTGCCGGTGTAATCGCCATTGACCGTGAACACATCGCCCGCGGCATCGTTGCTGCTCATGTCGATGCGGCCGGCGTTGATCACGCTGGCCAGCGCGCCCGCAGTGAAAGCACGCACCCCGTTGGCACCGTTGGCGAACAGTGCACTGCTGGCATCGATATCCAGCACGCCGGTCGAGGTGCCCGCATCGCCCAGCACCAACGTGCCGTCGAATGTCATCTGGCTGTCGTCGGCCAGCGTGATGCGCTCCCAGCCGGTATAGCGCGCCACGGCGGTGGTCTTTACGTTGTCCATCGCCAGCGCGTCGGTGCCGCTGCCGCCGTCCAGCCGCGGCACCGCGCCCAGGTGCGATTCGTTGAGATTCACCAGTCGTGCGCTGTCATCCCCGTCGCCCATGTCGATCAGGTCGTGCACCACCCCGCCCCCGTTCCACTCCAACCGGTCATTGCCCACGCTCATGCGGATTTCCCCGCGTACCGTGCCGCCGGTCAGGGTCATGCTGTCATCGCCCCCACTGACACTGATGTTGCCGCCGATGTAGCCGTCGGACAGGCGGATGGTATCGCGGCCGAAACCGGTGACCAGATTGCCGTCGATGGTGCCGCCGGACATGTCGAAGACATTGTTGTCCAGCTTCATGTTGACCCGACCGATGCGGCCGCCGGTCATTTCAGCGTAGTCGCCATCCTCGAACGCGCCGACAATGCGTCCTCCGGTCATGCGGAAGCTGTCGTAGTTGTCACCCTGCAGCAGCGCACCGATCGTTCCGTCGGTCATCAGGAAGCTGTCCACGCCGTTGCCCTGCTGCACCGTGCCCGTCACGGAGCCGCCGCTGATCTGCAGGCTGTCGTCACCGTCACCCTGGTCCAGCGAGGCCAGGCCGCCGGCGCTGAGGGTCGCCACGTCGTTGCCGGTGCCCTGCAGGGTCGCACCGGCCACCGTGCCTCCTTGCACGTCCAGCCGGTCATCACCGCTGCCCTGGGAAAGACCGCCGCCGATGCTGCCGCCCGTCCGCAGGATCGCCGTATCGTTGCCGGCGCCCTGGTCCACCGCGCCGCTGATGGCGCCGGACAGGTCCAGCAGATCATCACCGTCGCCCAGCGCCAGCGCCCCATTGAGCGCGCCGGCAGTGTCCACGATGACCTGCTGCGTCCCGGCGTCACCGGTCACATCGGCGGCACCGCCGGATCGGGTCTGCAGGGCAGCGCGCAACCGCAGCGTCGTGCCGTCGGCCATCGAAACGCCCGATGTCTGCAATGCGCTCGCGGCCACAAGCGTCCCGCCCTGCAGCGAGGTCGCACCGCCAAGACTTGTGCTGCCCGCCAGGGTCAGCACGCCTGCCCCGGTCTTCTCCAATGCACCGCTCCCGCTCACTGCACCGGCATAGGTACCGTCGTCCGGCTGCGCGAAGCGCACCAAGCCATCGTTGCTGATGGTCGGTGGCAGGCTCTGCGCGCGGGCCTCCAGCGTGCCGGCCGGCTGCACCACTACCTCGCCCGTGTAGTCAGCGTTGTTGCCTGTCAGCGCCAGCGTGCCAGCCTGCACGGTGGCCAAGGTGACGCCGGTGATCGTGCCCGACAGTGTCCAGCGCCCACTGTCGGTCTTGGTCAGCGCTTCGAAGCCGACGAAATTGCCCGGCAGGGTCGAGTCGCCGGTTCCGCTCAGGAAGATCGCATCGGTGCCGGCACCGCCGCTGAAATTGCCGGTGATCACCGAGCCGGTGTACAGGCGCAGGATGTCATCACCACCGGCCAGCGACACGTTGCCGATGACCTGGCCCCGATTGGTGAAGTCCAGCGCGCCGTTGCCGGACCCGCCGATCACCGTACCGGGCGCCTGGATGATGCCGGTCTCCGTGTTGACCACCGTGTTGAGGCCGCTGGTGTTCTGCGACCAGATGGCCACCGAGTTCAATGCGCGGATCGTGCCACTGTTGGTGACCACATTGCCTGCGCCCTGGAAGTTGATCGCCTCCGCGCTGCCCTGCGTGCCCTGTGCGAGTACCTGTCCACCCGCGTCGACGTTGATGGTGCCATTGCTGCGCAGCTCCACCGTGTTGCCACCGGTGTTGAACAGGCCTGCGACCGTGGTGGCCGTGGCACTCACCGTGCTGCCTGCACCGAGGCTGATCGTGGCGCCATCGCGGACGGAGATCGCGTTGGCGTTGCCCACGTCCACCGTTGCACCGGGCTGCAGCGTGATGGTGCGGTTGTCGTCCGCTGCGGTGTTGCCGGTGCCCAGCGTGGTAGTCCACGGCGTGGGGGGGGCGGTATCGCAGACGGTGTCGCTGCCGGTGGTGATGCAATCGGCGTGCGCGCCCATCGAGGCCACCAGCAGCGCGGTGCCGGTCAGGAGGCGGGGATGCAGGAGGCAGGAGATGCTCAGTGCGAGCGGTGAAGCGGCGGGACAATGCATAGACGTTCTCCACGATGAGGTTGGAAGAAAACGAACTGCGATGCGTGTTTGCCGTCTGCGACGCCTTCCTGCTGCCAGGCCGCGATGCGGTTGCCAGCGGGAGTCCCCTCGTCACGCAGGGTATGGACCGTGCGACACGAGTCTGCCACCGCTCCCTGGGTAAATACCACTAGCCAACTGTGCCGTGCATCACGTGGCGAGTGCAAAATGGCGCACCTTCACCTGGCTACCACGGCACTGAATGAATTCAGATCTTCAGGTAGATACGCCGCGCATCCAGCCACCATGCGACGCCCCACCAGAGGGTGACGAACGCCAGTGCGACCAGCAGCGAGGCTGTCTGCAGATGGTCCGGAAGCGTTGCGGCCATCGCCTCCCACGCGACCTGCCAAATGCCGGTCGCGCCGAGCAGCACCGACGCGACCGATGCCCCAAGGTAGACGGTGATGGCGTTGACGCCGAAGCGTCGACCCAACGCGGGCCAGCCGCGTCGATCAAGCACGGCATGCGCCGCCAGCAGCGCAATGACCGCCAACCCGGATGTCCAGCCGACGTAGCTGGGTGCCCACAGATGTTTGTTGAACGGCAGCCACTGCGAGGACACCAGGCCACTTGCCATCATCGCCGCGCCGAAAACCGCCAGGCGCGCTGTGCGGCCCGCGCGCAGCAGCTGTCCCGCCAGCAGCCCGGTGAGCGTAGTGGCGACCGCACCCAGCGTGCTGACGAGGCCCTCCGGATCGTGCCCGAGGCCGGTGGCCGCGTTGTACTGGTAGATCCACGGAGCGAACAGCAGGGTGTCCAGGCGGCTTGCCGGGTTGACCAACGGCTGCAGCGTGTCGGCTGCCAGCAGTATCCATGCGTACGCGGTCAGCAGCGCCGCCAGCATGATCCACTGCACCGACTGCCGCGCATACACCGCCAGCAGCCCGGCCAGCGCAGCGCACACGCCAATCCGCTGCAGCACGCCCCACACACGGAAGTGCGGCAGTTGCAGCAGCCACCATGCCAGCGCGTGCAGCAGCAGGCCCGCCACCAGGATCCTCAGCGCGCGCGCCAGCACGCCGCGCGCGAGTGCAGGACGCATCGACGCATCGGCAGCGCGCGGTGCGACGCTGAACGCCATCGATACCCCGACCAGAAACAGGAAAAACGGGAAAATCAGATCGGTCGGCGTACAGCCATGCCAGTCTGCGTGCAGCAGCGGCGCATGGACATGGCCCCAGTCACCCGGATTGTTGACCAGCAGCATGGCGGCGACGGTGATGCCACGCAGGGCATCGATGGAGGCCAGCCGCCCGCCGCCCGCGCCCTTCATGCCGCCGCGTACTGCCCGTGGATCCACGTGCCGCGAACGCGCAATGCATCGTCCAACAGGACCAGATCGGCCTGGAATCCTTCGGCGATGTGGCCCATCCGGTCGTCCACGTTGAGGAACTCCGCCGGGTAGCGCGATGCCATGCGGGCGGCTTCGGCCAGCGGCTGGCCGAGCAGGTGCACGGTGTTGCGCACGGCGGTGGCCATGTCCAGCGCCGAACCGGCCAGCGAACCCGCGGCGTTGCGCACCACCCCGTCCATCGCCGTGATGGTTTCGCCGTACAACACGTAGCTGGGGTCATCGGCCCCTACCGGCGGCATCGCATCGGTCACCAGCAGCAGGCGCCCGCGTGGCTTGGCCGCCAGCGCCACGCGCAGGCTGCCCGGATGCACATGCACGCCGTCAACGATGATGCCGACCCAGCTGTCCGGATCCTCCAGCGCCGCACCGACTGCACCCGGCTCGCGCCCCTGCAGGGGTGACATCGCGTTGTACAGGTGAGTGAAGCCGCGGATGCCCGCGTCCAGCCCCGCGCGCACTTCTTCGTAGCTGGCGGCAGTATGCCCGGCGGCCACGATCACGCCGCGCTCCACCAGCGCCCGGATGGTCTCCAGCGGCACGCGCTCCGGCGCCAGCGTCAGCAGGGTGACGCCATTGTCGAGCGACGACGCCAGCGCGACCTCATCGGCGTCGGGCACGCGGAACTTGCTGGCGTCGTGGGTGCCCTTGCGCGCCGGTGCGATATAGGGACCTTCGAGATGGATGCCGATCACGCCCGGGACCTGTTGCGCGATGGCGTCGCGCGTGGCGGCGATTGCGGAGCGCATCACCTGCAGGTCATCGCTGATCAGCGTCGGCAGCAGGGCGGTGGTGCCGAAGCGGCGGTGTGCTGCGGCGATGGTCCGCAATGCCTCCACATCCGGGGTGTTGTTGAACAGTGCACCGCCGCCGCCATTGACCTGCACGTCGATGAAACCGGGCAGCAGCCAGCCTCCGTCCAGATCGACCTGTCCGTCGGCAGGGCCCAGTTGCGGCGCCGCATCGGACACGACCGCCGTGATGCGGCCGCCTTCGATGAGCAGCGCGAGATCGTCGCGGAAGTCCTCGCCCACGAGCATGCGGGCGTTGCGCAGCACCTGCTTCATCAGACCGTCTCCGTGACCTTGTTGAGATGCGGTGGCAGGTCCGGGTTGTGCCCGCGACGCAGGGCCAGCGCATTGATCGCGCGGTAGAAACTCTGCACCGTCAGCAGCGGTGCACACAGCGGGTGGGGAGAGGCGGCGACGGGCAGGCCGCCGCCGGCTCCGGCCAGCCATACCTGCGCCCCACGCGCGGCGAATTCTTCGGCCACCGCGCGCGTGCCCGCGCCGGTCTCGTCCGGCTGGGCGAAGGCCAGCACCGGGAACCCGGGACCGACCAGTGCCATCGGACCGTGCTTGACCTCGGCCGAGCTGTAGGCCTCGGCATGCAGCCCACAGGTTTCCTTGAACTTCAGCGCGGCTTCCTGCGCCGCACCCAGGCCCAGCCCGCGACCGAGCACGAACAGGTTGCCGGCCTCGACCAGTCCCTCGGTGACGGTGCTCCAGTCGGAATGCCACGCCTGCCGCAACGCATCAGGCAGTGCGTCCAGTGCACTGCGCAACGCGGCATCCTGCTTCCAGTAGGCGGCCAGCTGCAGCACCGCCGCCAGCGAGGCCAGATAGCTCTTGGTCGCCGCGACGCTGCGCTCGGCGCCGGCATGCAGCGGGATCACCGTATCGGCCAGTTGGGCCAGCGGCGAATCCTCCACGTTGACCAGCGCCACCACGCGTGCCCCAGCGGCCTTGGCTGCCTCGGCATTGCGCAGCAGATCCGGGCTCTTGCCCGACTGCGAGATCACGATGAACAGCGCGCCGCGCAGCTGCAACGGCGCGGCATACACCGAGCCCACCGAGGGCGAAGCGGACGCCACGACCACGCCGAGCTGGGTTTCCAGCAGGTACTTGGCATAGGTCGCGGCGTGGTCGGAACTGCCGCGCGCGCAGGTGACCACGAACGGCGGCGGTGCCGCGCGCAGGCTCGCCGCCAGGGTCTCCATCACACCGTGGTTGCGCGCGAACTGGGCAGCGATCACATCGGCCGCTTCGGCGGCCTCGCGGAACATCAGGGTGTCGGCAGGGGCAGGCAGCGTCATGGCGTTACTCAGACAGGATCGGAAGGAAGGGCGCGCGCAGTGGCCGGGCGCATCGGCGCGGTGGAGCCGCGGACCACCAGCTGCGGCACGAAGCCCTGGTTGTGCAGCGGCGACGGGGCATCGTCGTAGGCATCGCTGCGCAGCTGGGCGATCAACAGGCGCGCGGCATGCCGGGCAATGTCCTCGGTGGCCTGCTTGGCCGTGGTCAGCGGTGGCCACGATTGGCGCGAGAACGGACTGTCCTCGAAGCCGGCAATGGACAGATCGTAGGGCACGTTCATGCCGGCCGACTTCGCGGCGGCGAGCACCCCGGCGGCGATTTCATCGTTGGAGCCGAAGATGGCGGTGGGTGGTTCGCGCAGCGCCAGCAGACGCCGTGCGCCGCGGAAGCCATCATCGAAGGTGTAGTCGCCCTGCACCACCAGATGCTTGTCGACCGTCATCCCGTAGTCCTTGAGCGCCGCTTCGTAGCCGGCATGGCGCTCCACTGACGAACGATGCGAACTGCCGCCCCAGAGGAAGCCGATGCGCTGGTGGCCCAGCTGGATCAGGTGCTCGGTGACCTCGTAGGCCGCTTCGCGGTCGTCGACGAACACGCAGGCGCCGTCGGCCGGGTCCTCGGTCGCCGCGATGATGCGCACCAGCTTGATCCCACGCGCGGTCAATGCCTGCACCAGGTCGCGCCGCTCGGACATCGGCGCGGTCAGCACCAGTCCGGCCAGGCGTGAGCGCTGCACCCAGTCGGCCAGCTCTTCGGCCAGCAGCGGCGAGCTGGAATCGCAGGGGTGGATCTGCAGGCCGAACCCGGTCTCGCGGCAGGCGGCCAGCACGCCGTTCTGCACGCCGATGATGTGGTACGGGTTGGGATTGTCGTACACCAAGCCGACCACGAAGGTCGTCCCGCTGCGCAGGTTGCGCGCGGAGGGATCCGGTTCGTAGTCCAGTTCGGCCACCGCACGCAGTACGCGCGCCCGGGTGGCCTGCATCACCGACGGTTCGTTGTTGATGACGCGCGATACGGTCTTCAGCGAAACCTTGGCCTTTTCGGCGACATCCTTGATGGTCGCTCTGCGCATTGCCTTGCCCTGCCGTTGGTCGAGTGCGTCCATGATCGCCGATCAGGCCGCGCCGCGTGGCAGTCCGGCACGATGGCCGATGACCGAGTAGAACAGGATGTAGAGGTAACACGGCACCATCAGCAGCAGGAACACCAGCTGGAAATCGATGTGCTGCTTCAGCACGGCGAATGCCTGCGGGATGATCGCCCCGCCGGCGATGCCCATCACCAGCAGCGCCGAGCCGGTCTCGGTGAAGCGACCGAGGCCGCGGATCGCGAGCGGGAAGATGGCCGGCCACATCATGGCGTTGGCGAAACCCAGCAGCGCCACGAACGCCACCGAGGCATACCCGTGGGTGAAATAGGCACCCAGGCAGAACAGCACGCCCAGCGAGGCCGAAATGCTCAGGTAGCGCGACTGCGAGACCACGCGGGGGATCAGCAGCAGCCCGACCACGTAGCCCACCAGCATCGCGCCCAGGGTGAGCGAGGTGAACATCTTGGTCTGGTCCAGCGGCAGGTCGAAGCCGTGGCCGTAGGTGCCGATGGCATCACCGGCCATCACCTCCACGCCGACGTAGACGAACAGGCACAGCACGCCCAGCCACAGGTGAGGGAACTGGAAGATGCTGCTGCGCTGCATGCCATCGGCACCGGCCGGGCTGGCGTTGGCTTCGGATGTTTTCAATTCGGGCAACGGCGAGAACAGCACCGCCACCGCCAGCACGACCAGCACGCCGGCCATCGCGAGGTAGGGCGCATGGATCTTGGCCGCAAAGTCGTTGAGCAGTGCTGCGCGGGTCGCCGCGTCGGCCTGCTCCACCGCGGTGGACAGGTCACCGATGCCATGCAGCACCAGCGTGCCGATCAGCACCGGCGCCAGCATGCCGGCCACCTTGTTGCAGATGCCCATCAGCGCGATGCGCCGGGCCGCGGTCTCGATCGGTCCCAGGATGCTGATGTAGGGATTGATGGCCGTCTGCAGCAGTGCCAGCCCGCTGCCGATCACGAACAGCCCACTCAGGGCGCCCGGGTACCAGCGCTGCGTGGCGAACTCGCCGAACAGGGCCGCCCCGCCCGCCATCACCAGCAGGCTCAGGCTCAGGCCCTTCTTCATGCCGGTCCGCCGCAGGATCCACGAGGCCGGCAGGGCAAGGAAGAAATACGACAGGTAGAACACCATCAGCACCAGGAAGGCACCGACCTCGTCAAGCTCGAAGGCAAGCTTGACGAAGGTGATCAGCGGACCGTTGAGCCAGGTGAAGAAGCCGATGAGGAAGAACAGCACGCCGACGATGGCGATGGAGCTGGTGACGCTGGAAGAGGAACGGGCAGCGGGGACGGCGGACATCGGCAGGGCTCCTGCTGCGACGCGCTTCGGCAGCGTCGTCGACGAATGGCTGGGAACAACGTTGTCACATTTATTCGACGCCCAGCCATGTCTTGTCAATTGTTTATTCCGGATGCCGCGTGATGTGCTGCACTGCGGCACGAGGTGCGCTTGGCACTCATGTAGATCGCGAAGTGACTGCAGCGACTGGCGCTGCTCGATTCTGACGAATGATGTCGCCTATGCCTGAAAACGTTTTCCATTTGAATACCTCGTCGCAGTGCAGCAACGAAACTTTCACAAACTCGTTGACATCGTTGTCAAAGCGGTCACAGACTCGGCCCCAATCACCGGCCATGGGGCCGAGTTGCCTGCAGGAGCCCGCGTGACCGCTGCCAGCCATCCCGCCCCCGCCCACGTGCTGTCCAGTGCGGCGCCGAGCTTCCTCGCCGCAGACGTCGGTGGCACCCATGTCCGCGTGGCACGCGTGCAGGCCAGCGGCGATGCGGCCCATCCTGTGCGTGTGCTGGATTACCGCAAGTATCGCAATGCCGACCACGTCGGCCTTGCCGCCATCCTGTCCGACTTCCTGGGTGACGACGCCCGTCCAGCGCACTGCGTGGTAGCGACGGCCGGCTATGCCCGCGACGACGGCACGGTCATCACCGCCAACGTGCCGTGGCCGCTGTCCGCGCGCCAACTGGAGGCGGATGTCGGCGTGCAGCACGTGCACATCGTCAACGACTTCGAAGCCGTCGCCCACGCGGCGGCTCAGGTCGATGCCAGTGGCGTGCTGCAGCTGTGCGGTCCGGACAGCGCGCCGCGCGGTCCGACGCTGGTGGTCGGTCCTGGTACCGGCCTGGGTGCCGCCGTATGGATTCCGACCCCCGACGGTCCGGTGGTGCTGGCAACCGAAGCCGGGCAGGCAAGCCTCGCGGCCACCGACGAGCGCGAGATGGCGATCCTGCGCCACATGCTGCGCGGTCGCGCCCATGTGTCGGTCGAGCATGCGTTGTCCGGCCCCGGGTTGATCAACCTGTACAACGCACTGTGCGCACTTGAAGGCCAGCCGTCCCGGCTGATCACTCCGGACGCGGTGACCGCCGCGGCCGTGGCCGGCAGCGACGCGCAGGCGCGCGGCGCACTGGATGTGTTCTGCGGCCTGCTGGGCAGCACCATCGGCGACATGGCGCTGTTGTACGGCGCACACGGCGGGGTGTACCTGGCGGGCGGGATCCTGCCGCAGATCCGTGATTTCCTGCGTGCCAGCACCTTCGTCGCGCGCTACCTCAACAAGGGCCCGATGAGCGAAGCGCTGCAGCGCATCCCGGTGAAGGTCGTCGAACACGGCCAGCTCGGCGTGATCGGTGCTGCCAGCTGGTACCTCGGCCACAAAGCCCGCTGATTTCCGCCGCGCGCGATGCGCGCAGCACGCTCTACGAACACACCATGCCGTACCCGGAACATGCAGTCCGCTCTACCTGGAATACCGCTCGCAACCGCCGTTCGCCGACCTGGCAACCCAACGCAGTGATGAGGAGAGACATCATGAATACCCGCAAGTCCGTACTTTCGGCCGCCATCGTCGGCTGCCTGGCTTTCAGCGCCCACGCCCAGCAGCCCACCCCGCAGGACCTGGACACCATCACCGTGGTCGGCATCCGCGCCAGCCTGGAAAAATCGCTCGATACCAAGCGCAACAACGTCGGCGTGTCCGAGGCCATCACCGCCGAGGACATCGGCAAGTTCCCAAGCACCAATGTCGCCGAGGCCCTGTCGCAGATTCCGGGCGTGACCCTGGACCGCCGCTTCGGCCAGGGCGAGCGCGTCAGCATCGACGGCACCGATCCCAGCCTCAACCTGTCCTTCCTTGACGGCCATCCCGTGGCCCAGGCGATCTGGCTGTATGGCGAGCAGCCCAACCGTGGTTTCGACTACACGCTGCTGTCGCCGCAGATCCTGGGCCGCGCCGAGATCATCAAGTCGTCCGAAGCGCGCCTGACCGAGGGCAGCCTCGGTGGCACCGTACTGATGCATACGCGCCAGCCGCTGGACCTCAAGCAGAACGAAGTCGCCGCTTCGGTGGGCTACAGCTACAGCCAGCAGGCCAGCGAAGGCAAACCCAACGCCTCGGCGCTGTACAGCTGGAAGAACGACGAGGAAACCTTCGGCATCGCCGTGTCGGCACAGCACTATGAAGAAGCCGTCGACCGCCAGGGCACCGAAGTGTTCGGCTATGCGAAGGCCAGCAGCTTCCCCAACGCCAGCGGCATCGCGGCCGACGTCGACGTGCCCAACTCGATCAACGCGGCGTGGTTCCAGCAGGAACGCAAGCGCGACAGCGCTGTTGTGAACCTGCAGTTCAAGCCGAGTGAAGAACTGGAGTTCAACCTCAGCGGCCTGTACATCAAGGAAAACTTCGACAACTACAACCAGTCGATGTATTCCTTCCTGACCTGGAACGCCGGGACGCTGAACGCGGTTGACCAGCTGGGTGGCGTACGCAACGGCGTGGCCACCACCGGCCATTCCGGCGCCAACGCCGACCCCACCAGCGGCACGGTGATCTATGACAACAACGTGCGTGAGTCCGAGGTCACCACCAAGGGCCTGGACCTGCGCGGTGCGTGGAAGGGCGATGGCTGGGGCATCAACGGCCAGGCCGGCCAGAGCAAGTCCGAGAACAAGAACCTGGCACAGTACTTCATCGAGCCGGTCTACAACGGTGCCTACAGCTGGAGCCTTGACCGTGGCCTGTCGTTCGACGATCCGGCCGCAGCGCGCAACCCGGCCAACTGGGGCGCCCCGGGTGGCTGGCTGGGCAACAACGGCGTGTTCGCCACCGAGAGCAAGGACACCTATGCGCAGCTGGACTTCAACGTCCAGTTCGACAGCATCTTCAACCAGCTGCTGTTTGGTGTCCGGCACGGCAAGCATGAAGAAAAGTTCAACCTCAACGTCTACGGCGGCGTGCGTACCGGCACCCTGGCCGACGTCGGCACCATCGGCCTGACCGACCTGCAGGGCTTCGGCGACGACCAGGCGCGTCACATCCAGGTGGGCCGTGACAACGTACTGGCCTGGGTCAAGGGCAGCCCGCTGGACTTCGCCAATCCGGACCCGTCCAGCTACCTCAACAACAGCTGGGCGCTGGAGCAGACCAACAACGCCGCCTACGCCCAGTTGAACTTCTCCAATGGCCCGCTGCGCGGCAACGTCGGCGTGCGTTACGTGGAGTCCAAGACCGAAGGCAGCGGCTTCGTCTACGGCGGTACGCCGACGCTGACCGACCTGGACAGCAAGTGGCAGACCCAGAGCCGCAAGGAAGACTTCGTGCTGCCCTCGCTGAGCATGGCCTGGGATACCGACACCGACTGGGTGTTCCGCTTCTCCGCGGCCAAGGTGATCGCCTGGGCGCCGTACAACCAGATGGTCAACAACACCTTCCTCAACGATACGCAGCTGACCGGCTCGGGCGGCAACGCCGCACTGTCGCCGTATGAGTCGTGGAACTTCAACGTGTCGGCCGAGTACTATTACGCGCCGCAGGCCGTGGCGGCGTGGTCGGTGTTCTACAAGAAGATCGACAACTACATCGACACCTCCGCGTCCATCGAGCGCCAGTACAACTCCATCCGCGATACCTCGCCGGGCACCTGGGCGAGCATCGTCGGCAGCAACGGCTGTACCGCTGACGGCTACTGCGATTACAGCATCCAGCGTCCACGCAACGCGGGCAGCGGCCACGTCAAGGGCTTCAACCTGAGCCTGCAGCAGCCGTTCGGCGAGAGTGGATTCGGCCTGACCGCGAACTACACCTACGCCAACGGCGAGAACAACAGCGGCGATCCGCTGCCGTACCAGTCGCGCAATTCGATCGCGGTCAGCCCGTACTACGAAAAGGGTCCGATCAATGCGCGCCTGACCTACAACTGGCGTGACAGCTACCTGGCTGGCGGTTACGTCGCGGGCGCTGCGCCCGCCAGCGTGGACGACTACGCGGAACTGGGCGCCAGCCTGGGTTACACCTTCAACGAGAACTGGTCGCTCACCCTGGACGCACAGAACCTGCTGGATGAGACCTACTTCCAGTACCTGGGCGACAAGGAACACCTGGCCGGCAAGTACAAGAGTGGCCGCCGTTACATGGCCACGGTGCACTTCAAGTTCTAAGCTGCAGTTGGCATGTCCCATCGCAACGGGCCCGGTCATCCGGGCCCGTTGCATGATGGGGGACGGCAAACCGGGCGGTGGCGGGTGAACGCCCGGCCCCCTCCCCTACAGGAGTCACCTGATGCGCTTCACTTCCCTGGCCCCGCTGCTGCTGTGCCTGGCCATCGTACCGCTGGCGCGTGGCGCCGATGCGCCGACCATCGACATGGCCCCCGGTCCGCTGCTGCGCGACGGCAGCCTGCTTCTCATTCCCGCCCCGGCCCACGTGCAACGCGCCCAAGGGGCGGGTTTCACCATCACCGCATCGACGCCACTGAGCGCGCAGGGCGATGCTGCGCGACGCGTGGCGGCGCAGTTCGCCGATCTGCTGGCACGCAGTGGCGGTCCGGCGCTGAAGCCGACGACCGCCACCACGCGTGAGGGCATCCGCTTGGTGCTGGAAACCGCGCCGGCCGCCGGCCGACAGTCGCAGGACACCGCTGCCGGGACGGCAGGCGAACGCTACACGCTGGAATCGGGGGCACAGGGCATCACCGTGCGTGCGGCTACCGAAGCCGGCCTGTTCTACGGCGCTGCCACTCTGGCCCAGCTGGCCACTGGCGGCAGCGAGGGCCAGGTGCCGGCCGTGCGCATCGACGACCAGCCCCGCTTCAGCTGGCGCGGCTTCATGCTCGACTCGGCGCGCCATTTCCAGAGCCTGGAGGAAATCAAGCAGGTGCTCGATGCGATGGCCGCGCACAAACTCAATACCTTCCACTGGCATCTCACCGATGACCAGGGCTGGCGCATGGAGATCAAGCGCTACCCGAAACTGACCGAAGTCGGCAGCTGCCGCATCCCGGCCGGTGACGGCGGCCGCGATCCGGCCACCGGCGCACCGCGCCCCTACTGCGGGTACTACACCCAGCAGCAGATCCGTGACGTCATCGCCTACGCCGCCGCACTGCACATCCAGGTGATTCCCGAGATCGATGTACCCGGTCATGCAACGGCGGCCATTGCGGCGTATCCGGAACTGGGCGTGCTGGACACGCCGCTGCAGCCACTCAGCGAATGGGGCGTGTTCCCCAACCTGTTCAACACCGAAGAGAGCACCTTCGTCTTCCTGGAAAACGTGCTTGAAGAGGTCATCGACCTGTTCCCGTCCAGGTACGTGCACGTCGGCGGCGATGAAGCGGTCAAGGACCAGTGGATCGCATCGGCCCGTGTGCAGCAGCGCATGCGTGAGCTGGGCGCCGGCAATGAAATGCAGATGCAGAGCCACCTGATCAAGCGACTGGAGACCTTCCTGGAACAGCACGACCGTCGCCTGATCGGCTGGGATGAAATCCTCGAGGGCGGCCTGCCGCCGCAGGCGACCGTAATGTCCTGGCGCGGCACCGAGGGCGGCCTGAAGGCGGCCAGCGAGGGCCATGACGTGGTGATGTCGCCGGTCACCGACATGTACATGGACTACCTGCAGACGGCATCGCCGAACGAGCCGCCGGGCCGCCCGCTGCTCACCCCGCTGGCCCGGGTGTACGGTTTCGAACCCGTGCCGGCCACGCTGGCTGCTGACAAGCAGCACCATATCCTGGGCCTGCAGGCGAACATGTTCACCGAGCACACGCGCAGCCATGCACGCCTGCAGCACAACCTGTTCCCCCGGCTGGCGGCCGTTGCCGAGACCGGTTGGAGTCCACGATCCCAGCGCGACTTCCGCGACTTCCTCGCGCGCCTGCCCGCACAGCTGCAGCGCTACCGTGCCTGGGGCCTGGACTATGCACAGACCCCGTTCGAAGTCAGCATCGCGGAAAAGGCCGATCGCCGCGCCGGCCGCGTGCAGGTAAGCCTGGCCAACCCACTCGGCTACGAGGTCCGCTACACCACCAATGGGCAGCCGGTCACGGCGCAGTCGCCGCGCTACGAGGTGCCACTGACCGCCACGTTGCCGGCGAAGGTCAACGCTGCTGCGTTCTTCAACGGGCAGCCGCTGGCGGCGGTACCGACAGTTGCGGCCTTTACCGCGAGCTCGCTGCTGACCCGCCGCGACGATGAACTGCTGACCTGCCCGGGCCCCGGACAGCTGCTGCTGCGACTGGAGGATGACGGTCCGCTCGAGGGCGAGCGTGCGGTGTTCAACGTCAACATCTTCCAGCCCTGCTGGCGCTGGGCAGACGCGGACCTGTCGGGCATCACGTCGCTGACGGTACGTGCTGGCCGCATTCCGTACTACTTCCAGCTGGCCCACGACGAACCGCAGCGGAAATTCGAAAAGGCGACGCGTCCACACGGGGAGATGAAGATCCGCCAGGGCGACTGCAGCGGCCCCGCCATTGCGGAAGTACCGCTTCCCGCCGCTCCGGGTGCCGACGGCTTCGTCACGCTGGAGGCCAAGCTGCCGAGCGGCACCGTCAGCAAGGGCGACCTGTGCATCAGCTTCACCGGTGACACACGGCCGGCGATGTGGGTGCTCGACGAAGTGACCCTCG
>JAZBLM010000077.1:0-16923 GCA_037033225.1 Pseudomonadota bacterium | reverse complement strand
ACCTGCGACCTTCGGGTTATGAGCCCGACGAGCTGCCAGACTGCTCCACCCCGCATCAGAAGTGGTTGAATTGCTGCCCCACGAGGGAGGCCCCTTGCAACGATGCTCTGGCAGAACCGTTGCAGTCACAACTCAGGAAACGAATATTACACCAAACGCACAGCTTTGTGTCGTTTTTCAGGAAATATGTGCAAATGCCTGCTGGCACCACACCATGATCGGGTTCCACGCCAGGCCCAATGCCAGCAGCGCCAGCGCATTCACGCCCAGCACCACACCCAGCACGCGGTCCTTGTTGCGCGGCAGCGGCTCGCCGACCGGCTCGTCAAAGTACATGACCTTGATCACGCGCAGGTAGTAGAACGCGCCTGCCACCGCACACAGCACGCCGAGGATCGCCAGCCACAGCATGCCGCCGTTGACCGCAGCGCCGAGTACCGCCAGCTTGGTCCAGAAACCGAGGAACGGCGGAATGCCAGCCATTGACGCCATGATGCAGAGGATCAGGGCGGCCATCCAGGGATTGCGTGCGTTCAGGCCCTTGTAGTCATTGATGTTCTCGGCTTCAAAACCGTTGCGCGACATCGCGATGATCGCGCCGAAGCTGGCGGTGGACATGATCGCGTAGCTGACCGCATAGAACAGCGCAGCGGCGTAGCCCTGCTGACCGCCACCGGCAATGCCCATCAGCAGGAAGCCGATATGCGACACGGTCGAGAAGGCCAGCATGCGCTTCAGGTTGTGCTGCGCGATCGCCATCAGGTTACCGATGACCAACGACAGCGCAGCCAGAGCGCCGATCAGCAGCTTCCACTCATCCGACAACGGACCCACGCCGACTTCCAGCAGGCGGTACGCCATGCCGAACGCGGCCAGCTTCGGTGCCGAACTGATGAACAGCGCGACCGGCGCCGGAGCACCCTGGTACACGTCCGGCAACCACATGTGGAACGGGGCGGCGCCCAGCTTGAAGGCCACGCCGGCGATCATGAAGACCGCGCCGGTCAGCAGCAGCATCTTCTCGTCCGAATGCGGGATGGCCGCGTTGATCACGTCCAGGTGCAGCGAGCCCGTAGCGCCGTAGATCAGCGACATGCCGTACAGCAACAGGCCCGACGCGAGCGAGCCCAGCACGATGTACTTCATCGCCGCTTCCGAGGCGAGGCCGTTGTCACGATTGCTGGCGACCAGCGCGTAGGAGCACAGCGCGAGCAGTTCCAGCCCCAGATAGACCATCAGCAGGCTGCCTGCGGACACCAGGATCATCATGCCGGCGGTAGCGAACAGCACCAGCACCGGAATCTCGCCCTGGAACAGGTCACGCTCGCGCAGGTAGCTCCAGCCGTACACCAGGCTCAGCCCGCTGCACAGCACGATCACCACCTTCATGACGTCGGCAGCCGTGTCGCGCACGAACATGCCGTGGAACACCTCCCCCTGCCCGCCCGTTCCGGTGGCCAGCAGCACCAGCACCACGGCCAGCGCGGCGAGCGAGAACAGATGGGTGATCAGCTTGTTCTGCTTGCTGACGAACAGATCGAGGATCATCAGGGCAAAGGCGCTGGCGACCAGCACCAGCTCGGGAGCGAGCGGCGGCAGGTCGGCGGCGGTCAGTGGCAGCAACGGCGAGGTGGTCATTATCAAATCCTGGAATCAGTTCGCTCGGCAGGCCGATCAGAGCAGTTTGCTGGAAGCGATCTGCATCGCCAGCTTGGCGATCGACGGCTCCATCAGGTCGGTCAGCGGCTTGGGGTAGATGCCAAGGGCCAGTACGCCAACGGCGAACACGCCCAGCACCAGCCACTCGCGGCCATTGATGTCTTTCAGTTCGGCAACGTGGGCATTGGCCACCTCGCCGAAGAAGATGCGCTTGTACAGCCACAGCGTGTACGCCGCGCCGATGATCAGGGTCGTGGCTGCACCCAGGGCGATCCACGGATTGCGCTGGAAGGCCGCCATGATGACCATGAATTCACCCGCGAAACCGGAGGTACCCGGCAGGCCGGCGTTGGCCATGAAGAACAGCATCGCGAAGGTCGCAAACCACGGCATCACGTTGACCACGCCGCCGTAATCGGCGATGCGGCGGCTGTGCATGCGGTCGTACAGTACGCCGACGCAGGAGAACATCGCGCCCGACACGAAGCCGTGCGAGATCATCTGCACCATGGCGCCCTGCAGGCCCAGGCGTGCGGCGTCGGCGTTGCCGGCTTCGCGTACCAGCCACAGCGCGATGAAGGTACCCAGGGTGACGAAGCCCATGTGCGCGATCGACGAGTAGGCGATCAGCTTCTTCATGTCGTCCTGCACCAGGGCGACGAGACCAACGTAGATCACCGCGATCAGCGACAGCGCGATCACCAGCCAGGCCCACTCGTTGGATGCGTCCGGCACGATCGGCAGGTTGAAGCGCAGGAAGCCGTAGCCGCCGATCTTCAGCGCGATCGCGGCCAGGATCACCGAACCGGCGGTCGGCGCCTCGACGTGCGCGTCCGGCAGCCAGGTGTGCACCGGGAACATCGGCACCTTGACCGCGAAGGCGATCAGGAAGGCGAAGAAGATCCAGGTCTGCTCCGTGGCGGTCAGCTGCAGCGCGTACAGGTCCGCCAGCTGGAAGCTGCCGCCCTTCAGGTACAGGTAGACCAGCGCCACCAGCATCAGCACCGAGCCGAGGAAGGTGTACAGGAAGAACTTCAATGCCGCGTAGATGCGACGCGGGCCGCCCCACACGCCGATGATCAGGAACATCGGAATCAGCATCGCTTCGAAGAACACGTAGAACAGCATCGCGTCGGTCGCCGCGAAGATGCCCACCGTGACGCCTTCGAGGATCAGAAAAGCGGCGACATACTGGTTGACCCGCTTGTCGATGGCACTCCAGGCACCGATCAGCGCAAGCACGCTGACCAGCGTGGTCAGCGCGATGAGCGCGATGGCGATGCCGTCCACGCCCAGGTTGTAACCGATGTCGTAGGCCGGGATCCACGCGCGGGTCTCGACGAACTGCAACGCGTCGATGCCCGGATCGTAACCGGTGAGCAGGGGAATGCTCAGGGCGAAGGTCAGCAGCGCGACACCCAGCGACGCCCAGCGGGCGGTCTGCGCATCACGGATGGCAAGGACCAGGGCGCCACCGATGATCGGCAGCCAGATGAGGACACTAAGTAGGGGCCAGTTCGACACGTTTTCTTATTCCGTACAGGTCATCAACGCAGGTAATGCATCAGCAGGCCCAGCAGGGCAATCAGGCCGATGATCATCGCGAAGGCGTAGTGATAGAGGAAACCGGATTGGGTACGACGCAGCACATTGGCTGCCACGTCGGCTCCACGTGCGACCAGGTTGACCGTGCCGTCGACGATGTTCGTGTCGATCCAGCGCGCCACCTTGCCCAGCTTGACGCTGCCGCCGGCAAAGCCGTCGATCCACAGCGTGTCCATGCCGTACTTGTTCTCAAGCACGGAAACGACCGGCGCGAACGTCCTGCGTGCCCTGCCCGACAGGTCAGGCTTCCACAGGTAGAAGATCACGGCGAGCAGGAAGCCTGCCACGGTCAGGAAGAACGGCCACGCGGTCATGCCGTGCAGCGCGAACGCCACCGGACCATGGAAGTGCTCGCCAAGGAAGCCCACGGTGTTCTTGGCCGGATCGTAGAAGTCGACGATGCCGGTGAAGAAGCTGGTGGCCTGGCCCTTGATGCCTTCATGCGCGTGATGCCCCGCCCAGTCGGTGCCGTGCAGCATCGGACCGATGCTGAAGAAACCGATCAGGATCGACGGGATCGCCAGCAGGATCAGCGGCAGCGTCACCACCCACGGCGTCTCATGCGGCTCGTGCGGGCCGTGGCCGTGGCCATGATCGTCGTGTCCGTGGTCGGCGTGGGCCGCGGTGGCGTGCGCATCGACCGCGTGGGCATGGTCGTCATGCGCCTGCGCATCATGGCCATGGCCGTGGTCGTCATGCGCCACGTCGCGGAATCGCTCCTTGCCGTGGAAGGTCAGGAACAGCAGGCGGAAGCTGTAGAAACTCGTCACCAGCACGCCACCCAGCACGGCCCAGTAGGCATAGGTCGCGACCCAGCTGTTGGACATGTGGGCGTGGATCTCGGCCGCCTCGATGATGGTGTCCTTCGAGTAGAAGCCGGAGAAGAACGGCGTACCAACCAGGGCCAGCGTGCCGATCCACATGGTGATGAAGGTGATCGGCATGTACCTGCGCAGACCGCCCATCTTGCGCATGTCCTGCTCGTGGTGCATGGCGATGATCACCGAACCCGCGCCGAGGAACAGCAGTGCCTTGAAGAAGGCGTGGGTCATCAGGTGGAACACCGCGGCCGAGTAGGCCGACACGCCCAGTGCGACGGTCATGTACCCGAGCTGGGACAGCGTCGAGTAGGCGACCACGCGCTTGATGTCGTTCTGCACGATGCCGATCAGGCCGGTGAAGAAGGCCGTGGTGGCACCGATGAACAGGACGAAGTTCAGCGCGGTCGGCGACAGCTCGAACAGCGGCGACATGCGGGTGACCATGAAGATACCCGCGGTGACCATGGTCGCCGCGTGGATCAGCGCCGAGATCGGCGTCGGTCCTTCCATCGAGTCCGGCAGCCAGACGTGCAGCGGAACCTGCGCCGACTTGCCCATCGCACCGATGAACAGGCAGATGCAGATCACCGTGGCACTCGCCCAGACGATCGGCTGCTCCAGCACCCCGATGTGCAGGCCGAACAGATCAATCGAACCCGACCAGACCTGGATCGCGCCATTGGCCAGCTCCGGATCCATGATCTTGGCGAACACGGTCGCGTAATCCAGGGTGCCGAACACCCACAGCACGCCACCGATGCCGAGCAGGAAGCCGAAGTCACCGACACGGTTGACCAGGAAGGCCTTCATGTTGGCGAAGATGGCGGTCGGGCGCTTGAACCAGAAACCGATCAGGAGGTAGGACACCAGCCCCACCGCTTCCCAGCCGAAGAACAGCTGCAGGAAGTTGTTGCTCATCACCAGGGTGAGCATGGAGAAGGTGAACAGAGAGATGTAGCTGAAGAACCGCTGGTAGCCCGGGTCCTCTTCCATGTAGCCGATCGTGTAGATGTGGACCAGCAGCGACACGAAGGTCACCACCACCATCATCATCGCGGTCAGCTTGTCCACCATGAAGCCGACATGGGCTGCGTACTGCCCGACTTCGAAGAAGGTGTACAGATTCTCGTTGAACGGCTGTGCGCCGCCCCACAGCAGCTGGTAGAACACGAACATCGACAGCGCGCAGCTGACCGCGACGCCGAGGATGGTGATGGTCTGCGCGCCGAGGCGCCCGACCTGACGACCGAACAGGCCGGCGATGATGCTGCCGAACAGCGGTGCAAGCACCACTGCGATCAACAGACTCTTGGCGAGTGTGATTTCCATCTGTTAATCAGCCCTTCAACGAATCGACTTCGCCGACATTGATCGTTCGACGTGTACGGAACAGGGTCACCAGGATCGCCAGGCCGATGGCGGCCTCGGCAGCGGCGACGGTCAGGATGAAGAACACGAACAGCTGGCCGGCCGTGTCACCCAGTTCGCGGGAGAACCCGACGAAGTTGATGTTGACCGACAGCAGCATCAGCTCGATCGACATCAGCAGGACGATGACATTCTTCCGGTTGAGGAAGATGCCGGCGAGGCTGATGCAGAACAGCACCGCGCCCAGCGCCAGGATATGGCCCAACGTGATCATGGCTTGGTCTCCTCGCCTGCGGCCGGCACGTCGGCGGCGGCCCGGGTGTTGCTGTGCACGAACGGCTGTTCGCTGGCCATCTTGGCTACGGTCAGGCGGTCACGCGCCTTCACCATGGTCTGCTCGCCGGGGTTCTGCGTCTTGATGCCGGTCCGGTGGCGCAGCGTCAGCATGACGGCGGCGACCACGGCGACCGTCAGGATGACAGCGGCGAACTCGAACGGAAGAAGGTATTCGGTGAACAGGCTGCGCGCCAGCCAGGTGATGTTCGACGAGTCGGCAGCCAGCGCAGCCGCGTTGTCGACCGGGAAGGCGTTGACCGCCCTGCCCCGCACGCCGATCAGGGTGACGATCTGCACCAGCATGACGACGGCAACCACCAGGCCGACCGGCAGATAGCGCACCCAGCCTTCGCGCAGGTTGTCGGTGTCGATGTCCAGCATCATCACCACGAACAGGAACAGCACCATCACCGCGCCGACATACACCAGCACCAGCGCCACGCCGAGGAACTCGGCACCGACCAGGATCCAGATGCAGGCAACGGAGAAGAAGGTCAGCACCAGGCAGAGCACGGCGTTGACCGGGCTGCGCGCACTGATCACCGCCGCCGCCGAGACACCGGCTGCGATGGCGAACACCCAGAAAGCGATATTTACCCAATCCATGTCTCGACCTCAGCGGTAAGCGGCGTCGGCGGCACGGCGCTCGGCGATTTCGGTTTCAAGCCGATCACCCAGGGCCAGCAGCTGCGGCTTGGTAACGATGTTTTCGCCACGATTCTCGAAGTGATACTCGAGGATGTGGGTCTCGACAATCGAGTCGACCGGGCAGCTCTCTTCGCAGAAGCCACAGAAGATGCACTTGAACAGGTCGATGTCGTAACGGGTGGTGCGGCGGGTGCCGTCCTCGCGCTTGGCCGAATCGATGGTGATGGCCAGTGCCGGGCAGACCGCCTCGCACAGCTTGCAGGCGATGCAGCGCTCTTCGCCATTCGGATAACGGCGCAGCGCGTGCAGGCCGCGGAAGCGCGGGGACTGCGGGAACTTCTCCATCGGATACATCATCGTGTACTTCGGCTTGAAGCTGTACTTCAGCGTCAGCCACAGACCGGCCAACAGCTCCAGCAGCAGCAGGCTCTTGAAGTAATGGGTAATCCTGTTCATTACGTTAGACACCCTTTTGAATCACGCCGAAGAACACCATCACGGCGGTGACCGCGATCCAGAAAATGGTCAGCGGAATGAAGACCTTCCAGCCCAGGCGCATGATCTGGTCATAGCGGAAGCGCGGGAAGCTGGCACGGAACCAGATGTACGCGCTGGCGAAGAAGAACACCTTGACGAACAGCCACGGCCAGCCGCCGTTCCAGATCCAGTCGACGAACGGCGAGATCGCGCCGGGGTTGACCCAGCCCTGGATCGGGCTCAGCCAGCCGCCAAGGAAGAAGATCGAGATCAGGAAGCTGATCAGGATCATGTTCGCGTATTCGGCCAGGAAGAACAGCGCGAACGCGCCGCCGGAGTACTCGACCATGTGGCCGGCGACGATTTCCGATTCGCCCTCGACCACGTCGAACGGCGCGCGGTTGGTTTCGGCGACGCCGGAGACCCAGTACACGACGAACAGCGGGAACAGCGGAAGGAGGAACCAGTCGAAGAAGCCGGAATTGCCGGCCTGCGCCATCACGATGCCGGTCAGGTTCAGGCTGCCCGAGGCGATCATCACACCGACAAGGGCGAAGCCCATCGCGATTTCGTAGCTGATCATCTGCGCCGAGGCGCGCATCGCACCCAGGAAGGCGTACTTCGAGTTCGACGCCCAGCCCGCGAGGATGATGCCGTAGACACCCAGCGAGGTCATCGCCAGCAGGTACAGCAGTCCGGCGTTGGCGTTGGACAACACCAGCTGCGCATCGAAGGGCACGACCGACCAGGCGGCGAACGCCGGCGCGAGGGTGATCAACGGCGCCAGCAGGAACAGGACCTTGTGGGCGTTGGCCGGCTGCAGGACTTCCTTGAACAGCAGCTTGAAGACGTCGGCGAAGGCCTGGAAGATGCCCATGCCCACGTACATCGGCCCGTGGCGCACGTGCATCCAGCCGATCAGCTTGCGCTCCCAGACCACGAAGAAGGCCACCGAAATGATCACCGGCATGGCGATCACCAGGATCTTCAGGATGATCCAGAGCAGTGCGCCGATCTCACCCAGGCCGAGCAGCCACTGGTGCAGCGGGTCGACCGCGTTCAACAGCAATTCGTTCATGCGGCCACCACCGTTACGCGTGCGGCACCCAGCGGTGCGGTCGCACCGTGGCCCGCTTCAATCCAGACCGAACCCGCAGCGACGCGGGAGTCGACCACCACCGGCAGCGTGGCACGGCCGGCATCGGTGCCGACCTTGGCCATCTGGCCTTCCTGCAGCTGCAGACGTGTTGCGTCATCGGCGTTGAGGACGATGCGCGGCGCCGTGTTGAGCGGATGCGACTGCAGCGCCGGCGCGCGGCGGACCACCGCGTCGGTACGGTAGATCGCAGCCGTCGAAGCGACTTCCAGGCCTTCGCTGGCGACAGCAGCGGCCGCCGACGAGGTCACGGCCACGGAGGTCGGCGTCATGCCTGCACGCAGGCCGGCCAGGTCGGTGAACTCGAAACCGGCCAGCCCCATCTCGCCGCCGAGCGCGCGCAGCACGCGCCAGCCCTCACGAGCCTCGCCCGGCAGCTTGCCGCCGGCGCGTGCCGACTGCGAGCGCCCATCGAGATTGGTCAGCGTGGCATCGATTTCCGGCAGCGCGCCGATCGGCAGGATGACGTCGGCGACGTCGCGGGTCGACGCACAGGCAAACTGGCTGAAGGCAACGACCTGCGCACCGGCCAGTGCCGTGCGTGCGGCCGCCGCGTCAGCGAAGTCGAGACCCGGTTCCAGGCCGTAGACCACGTAAGCCTGGCGCGGCTGCGCCAGCATGGACGCCACATCCTTGCCTGACGGCAATACGCCGGCCTGCGAAAGGCCCACCGCGTTGGCGCCCTGCGGGATGCGGCACAGCCGGGCACCGGTGGCGGCAGCGAAGTCGCGCGCCGCTGCGCGGATGGTGGCCGCCTGAGGGTGGTTCTCGGCGATGCCGCCCACGATCAGTACCGTGTTGCGACCGCCCTGCACTGCCGAACGCAGTTCCGCGTTGGAGAGCGCATCGGCGAACTTCGACGGCGCGACGATCTGCTTGCCGGCGATGCTGAAGGCGAAGTCGAAATCCACCGGGTTGACCACGTGGATCTTCGCATTCTTCGTCGTCTGCGCCTTGCGCAGCCGGGCATGCAGCAACGGCAGCTCGTGACGGAGATTGCTGCCCAGCACGACGATCTGGTCGGCATCCTCGATCTCCGCCAACAGCACGCCAAACACCTCGGCGGTGGCTGCATCGGAGAAATCGCGGTTGTTGATGCGGTGATCGATGTTGCCGGTGCCCAGGCCCGAGGCCAGGCGGGCCAGCAGCGCACCTTCCTCGTTGGAGGTCGAGGGATGCACCAGCACGCCCAGGTTGTCACCCTGGTTGGCTTTCAGGATGCCGGCGGCAGCGGACAGGCCCTCGGCCCAGCTCACTTCCTTCCATTCCCCGTTGATCTTGCGCAGCGGCTTGATCGCGCGATCTTCGCTGTACAGGCCCTGATGGGAATAACGGTCACGGTCGGACAACCAGCACTCGTTGACCAGTTCATTGTCGCGCGGCACGGTGCGCAGCACTTCGCCGCGGCGCACATGCAGGAACAGGTTCGAACCCATGGCATCGTGGTAGCCGAGCGACTCGCGCGCCTGCAGCTCCCACGGGCGTGCACGGAACTGGAACACCTTGTTGGTCAGCGCGCCGACCGGGCACACGTCCACGACGTTGCCCGACAGTTCCGTGGTCAACGGCTTGCCGTCGTAGGTACCGATCTGCAGGTTCTCACCGCGGTACATGCCACCCAGCTCATAGGTACCGGCGACGTCGGCAGTGAAGCGGACGCAGCGGGTGCACTGGATGCAGCGGGTCATCTCGGTGGCCACCAGCGGCCCCATGTCCTCGTCCACCACCACGCGCTTGCGCTCGTTGAAACGGCTGACCGAACGGCCATACCCGAGCGAAACGTCCTGCAGTTCGCATTCCCCGCCCTGGTCGCAGACCGGGCAGTCCAGCGGATGGTTGATGAGCAGGAACTCCATCACCGAACGCTGGAACTTGAGCGCCTTCTCACTGCGGGTGGCAACCTTCATGCCATCCATCACCGGCGTGGCACAGGCCGGTGCGGGCTTCGGGGACTTCTCCACGTCGACCAGGCACATGCGGCAGTTGGCGGCGATCGGCAGCTTCTCGTGATAGCAGAAGCGCGGGATCGGAATGCCGGCCTTGTCGGCGGCCTGGATGATCATCGAACCCTTGGGTACCACCAGCGACTGGCCGTCGATTTCGACGGTCACGTGGTCCGGTGGCACGTTGGGCCTTACGGGTTGCGCGCTCATGCGGCAGCAGCCTCCACCTTCTTGCCGTCAACCATCGAATGACCGTTGACGATGTAGTACTCGAATTCGTCCCAGAACTGGCGCAGGAAGCCCTGGATGGGCCATGCCGCCGCTTCACCGAACGCACAGATGGTGTGGCCTTCGATCTGGCCGGCCACGGCCTTCAACTGGTGCAGATCTTCCATCGTGGCCTTGCCGGCGACGATGCGCTCCAGCACCCGGTGCATCCAGCCGGTGCCTTCGCGGCACGGGGTGCACTGGCCACAGGATTCCTTGTGGAAGAACTGGCTGATGCGGCAGGCGAACTTGACGCAGCAGACGCTGTCGTCGAGCACCACGATGGCGCCCGACCCCAGACCGGTGCCAAGTGCACGCAGGGTGTCGTAGTCCATCTGCAGGCCCTTCAGTTCCTCGGCCTTCAGCACCGGCATCGAAACGCCACCCGGCACCGCACCCTTCAGCGTGCGGCCCGGCTTCAGGCCACCGGCCATCTCCAGCAGCTCGTCGAACGTAGTGCCCAGCGGCACTTCGAAGTTGCCGCCCCGCTGCACGCAACCGGACACCGAGAAGATCTTCGGGCCGCCGTTCTTGGTCAGCGACAGGCCGGCGAACCACTCCGGGCCATTGCGGATGATCGCCGGCACCGATGCATAGGTTTCGGTGTTGTTGATGGTGCTGGGCTTGCCGTACAGGCCGAAGTTCGCCGGGAACGGCGGCTTGTAGCGCGGCTGGCCCTTCTTGCCTTCCAGCGATTCCATCAGTGCGGTTTCTTCGCCGCAGATGTAGGCGCCGGCGCCCAGCGCACCGTAGATGTCGATGTCCACGCCACTGCCGAGGATGTCCTTGCCCAGCCAGCCGTTGGCGTACGCGTCAGCCAGGGCCTGTTCGAAGTTCTCGAACGGCTCGTGGTGGAACTCGCCGCGCAGGTAGTTGTAGCCCACGGTGCTGCCGGTGGCGTAGCAGGCGATCGCCATGCCTTCCACCACCGAATGCGGGTTATAACGCAGGATGTCGCGGTCCTTGCAGGTACCCGGCTCGGATTCATCCGAGTTGCACAGGATGTACTTCTGCATCGTGCCCTTGGGCATGAACGACCATTTCAGGCCGGTCGGGAAGCCTGCGCCGCCGCGGCCACGCAGGTTCGACTGCTTGACCATCTCGATGACCTGCTCCGGCGGGATCTTCTCTTCGAGGATCCGGCGCAGCGCAGCGTAACCACCGGTCTTCAGGTAGTTCTCGTACGACCATGGGGTGTCGTAGTGCAGCGTGGTGTAGACCACCTGGTGCGGCAGGGGAGCCGGGCCGACCGGGCCGCTGGGTGCGTGATGATGTGCCATGGCTTACTCCAACCCGTCCAGCAGCGCGTCGACTTTCTCGACGGTCAGGCGCTCGTGGTAATGGCCGTTGATGACCATCATCGGCGCACCGGCGCAACCGGCCAGGCATTCTTCTTCGCGCTTGAGGTAGATGCGGCCGTCGGCGGTCGACTGGCCGGTGCGGCAACCAAGCTTCTTCTCGGCATGCGCGACCAGGTCTTCGGCACCGTTCAACCAGCAGCTGATGTTGGTGCAGAACGCCACATTGTGGCGGCCGACCTTTTCCAGCTCGAACATCGAGTAGAAGCTGGCGACCTCGTAGGCCCACACCGGCGGCAGGTCCAGGTACTTGGCCACGCCGGCGATCAGCTCGTCGGTCAGCCAGCCACCGTTCTGTTCCTGCGCGGCGTGCAGGCCCTGCAGCACGGCCGAGCGCTTGCGGTCCGGCGGGAACTTGGACAGCCAGTGATCAATGTGAGCGCGGGTCTTGTCGCTCAGCACCACCATCGGATCGACGTCGCGCGCCGCCTCGAAATTACCTGTCGCCTTCATCGGCCGACCTCAGCGAAATGCATGTCTTGGAATTCCATATGCTGCGGCGCCGGCTTGCGCCGGCTGCCTGCAGGAAAGAGGGTCAGGTCGGCCGGATTCACCGGTCGACCTCGCCGAATACCAGGTCGTAGGTGCCGATCATCGCCACCACGTCGGCCAGCATGTGGCCCCGCACGATCGAATCGATCGAGGAAAGGTGGGCGAAGCCCGGCGCACGCAGGTGCACGCGGAACGGCTTGTTGGCACCGTCGGACATCAGATAGCAGCCGAACTCACCCTTCGGGGCTTCCACGGCGGCATAGGTTTCCCCGGCCGGCACGCAGTAGCCCTCGCTGAACAGCTTGAAGTGGTGGATCAGCGCTTCCATGTCATCCTTCATGGCCTCGCGGCTCGGCGGCGCGACCTTGAAGTTGTTGACGATGACCGGGCCTGGATTGGCCTTCAGCCAGGCCACGCACTGCTTGATGATGCGGTTGGACTCGCGCATTTCCGCCACGCGGCACAGATAGCGGTCGTAGCAGTCGCCTTCCTTGCCGAGCGGGATATCGAAATCGACCGCATCGTACTTGGCGTACGGACGCTTCTTGCGCAGGTCCCACGCCACGCCGGAACCGCGCAGCATCACGCCGGTCATGCCCCACTGATGGGCCAGCTCCGGGGTGACCACGCCAATGCCGACGGTACGCTGCTTCCAGATACGGTTGTCGGTCAGCAGGGTTTCGTATTCGTCGACGCGACCCGGGAACTCGTTGGTGAAGTTCTCGATGAAGTCCAGCAGGGAGCCTTCGCGCGATGCATTGAGCTGCTTCAGCGCGTTGCCCTTGTGCCAGCGCGACTCCTTGTACTTCGGCATGTGGTCCGGCAGGTCGCGGTACACGCCGCCCGGCCGGTAGTACGCGGCGTGCATGCGCGCACCGGATACCGCCTCGTAGCAGTCCATCAGCTCTTCGCGTTCACGGAAGGCGTAGAGCATCACGGCCATGGCGCCCAGGTCGAGCGCGTTGGAACCGAGCCACATCAGGTGGTTCAGGATGCGGGTGATCTCGTCGAACATGGTGCGGATGTACTGCGCACGCTCGGGCGCCTCGATCCCCATCAGGGTCTCGATGGCGCGCACGTAGGCGTGCTCGTTGCACATCATCGACACGTAATCCAGGCGGTCCATGTAGCCGATGGACTGGTTGAACGGCTTGGATTCGGCCAGCTTCTCGGTACCACGATGCAGCAGGCCGACGTGCGGGTCGGCGCGCATGATCGTTTCGCCGTCCATCTCCAGGATCAGGCGCAGCACACCGTGCGCGGCCGGATGCTGGGGACCGAAGTTCATCGTGTAGTTGCGGATTTCCTGCCGGCTCTCGGCCGCATTGCTGGCAAACGCCGAATGCGCCTGCGGCTCGGTCCTGGTCACTTCAGCACTCACTTCACTGCCTCCTGCGAACGCTCGCCTTCTGCGGTCTGCAGGCGGGCGTCGTCACGAATCACGCGCGGCACGCCGACACGCGGCTCGACCGAGGTGACCGGTTCATAGACCACGCGCTTCTTCTCTTCGTCGTAGCGAACTTCGACGTTGCCGATCAGCGGGAAGTCCTTGCGGAACGGATGGCCGACGAAACCGTAGTCGGTCAGGATCCGGCGCAGGTCCGGGTGACCTTCGAAGATCACGCCGAACAGATCGAACGCCTCGCGCTCGAACCAGTTCAGGCCGGGCCACACGTCGGTGAGCGAACGCACCACCGGCAACCCCTCATTGGGCGCGAAGCAGCGCAGATGCAGCATCAGGTTGTGCTGGTACGAACGCAGCTGGGCGACGACCGCGAAGCGCTGCACCGGCACGTGCTGCGGCTGCGCGCCGTCGGGGCTTTCTTCGCTGGGGAACTCGCCCCAGGCGAAACGGCCGACCGACTTGCCTTCGACGCCGCGGCTGAAACCCTGCGACGAGACATCGGCGGTGTCCCATTCGTCCGAGCCGTAGCCCAGGTAATCAACGCCGCACAGGTCGACGGCCTGCTCGAAACCAAGTTCGTCACGCAACGCCAGCGCGGTGGCGTGCCAATCCGAGGCAGGCACTTCCAGCGTCACTTCGCCGCGGGGTTCGACCACGAGGACCCGACCGCCGGGGAAGCGTGCGATGAGTCGGTCGATGAAGGATGCTTGCTCTGCCATGGGGGCTTGGCGCGCTCTTGTAGGGTGGAAGGGTCAGCGGGCGATGGTCTGCGTACGCCAGATCTTCTTCTGCAGCTGCAGGATCCCGTACACCAGCGCTTCGGCGGTCGGCGGGCAGCCCGGGACATAGATGTCCACCGGCACCACGCGGTCGCAACCGCGGACGACCGAATAGGAATAATGGTAATAGCCGCCGCCGTTGGCGCAGCTGCCCATCGAGATGACCCACTTCGGGTCCGGCATCTGGTCGTAGACCTTGCGCAGCGCCGGGGCCATCTTGTTGACCAGCGTACCGGCAACGATCATCACGTCGGACTGGCGCGGCGACGGGCGGAACACCACGCCGTAACGGTCCAGGTCCAGGCGCGCGGCGCCGGCGTGCATCATTTCCACCGCGCAGCAGGCCAGGCCGAAGGTCATCGGCCACATCGAGCCGGTGCGCGCCCAGTTCAGCAGCGCATCGACGCTGGTGGTCACGTAGCCCTTCTCGAGCAACGGGTTCTCGCCTTCGGGACGCAGGATGTCGTCGACCCGCCCTTCCGGGATCGGGTTGGTCATCAGGCGATCCAGGGTCTGAATCACTCCCATTCCAGCGCTCCCTTCTTCCACACGTAGATAAAACCGAGGAACAGCATGCCGACGAACAGGCCCATGGTGACCAGGGAGCGAGCGCCCAGGTCCATGAACACCTGCGTCCACGGCACGATGAAGATGATTTCCAGATCGAAGACGATGAACTGGATCGCGATCAGGTAGTAGCGCACGTCGAACTTCATGCGCGCGTCCTCGAAGGCCTCGAAGCCGCACTCGTACGGCGAGAGCTTCTTCGCGTCCGGACGCCGGGGACCAAGGAACCGCCCCACCAGCATCAGCGCGACGCCGATTGCGGTGGCCACGATCAGAAACAGCAGGGTCGGCAAATATTCGGCCAGCACTCGCAATTCTCTCTTGCCTGTGCCCGCGCGCGTGCGGCGCAGGCATGGGGTAGACGATCTTCCGGCAAGGGATGTGATGCTCTTGCCTAGAAACCGTAGCCAAACAATGGTGCCCAAGAGGGGACTCGAACCCCTACGACCTAAGTCGCTACCACCTCAAGGTAGTGCGTCTACCAATTCCGCCACCTGGGCTTACGAGCGCACTGGAGAAGTATCCAGTGCGCGGCGTATTGTAACCGTCTTCAGTTGTTCTGGGAGCCTTCCGGCTGTTTTTCTTCACCAGAATCTGAAGTTTCCGCCTGAGCCGGCACAGTCGCGGCCGGAACCGGCTGCACGGCAGGCTGCTGCACCGGGACCGGATCGGCGGCCGGCACCGTCGCCGGACGCTCACCTGCCGGGGCGGCCGGCACGCTGGCGGCCGGCGCGGTCATCAGGCCCAGGTCCTGCTGCGAGGCCGGACGGCTGCCATGACCGGCATACCAGGCCATGAACAGGCTGATGCCAAAGAAGACAACGGCCAGCCACTTGGTGGACTTGGACATGAAATTGGACGCACCGCGTGCACCGAACACCGTGCCCGAGGCGCCGGCACCAAAGCCCGAACCGGCGGCGGCACCCGAACCACGCTGCATCAGGATCAGCGCGATCATGGCCACTGCGACCAGCACGTAAACGACATTGAGGATCAACATCAGCATCTGGAATCCGTCCTCGGACTACTTTCTAATCAGGTTGCGGCCGCCGCCTGGGCGATGGCCAGAAAATCGGAGGCCACCAGCGAGGCGCCACCTACCAGCCCGCCGTCGACGTCAGGCTGTGCGAACAGCTCGGCGGCATTGTCGGGCTTAACGCTGCCACCGTAAAGGATGGTCAGGGAATCAGCAATTCTAGCATCGACCTTGGCCACTTCGCCACGGATGAAGGCATGCACCTGCTGTGCCTGCTCCTTGCTGGCGGTGCGGCCGGTACCAATCGCCCACACCGGCTCGTAGGCCACGACGGCGCCATCGAAACCCTGCGCGCCCACCTGCGCCAGCACCGGCGCCAACTGGCTGGCAATGACGGTCTCGGTCTGGCCGGCTTCACGCTGTTCCAGGGTTTCGCCCACGCACAGCACCGGCACGAGGCCAGCGTGCAGTGCGGCGGCGAACTTCCGCGCGACCAGGTCGCTGCTCTCATGATGGTACTGGCGGCGCTCGGAATGACCGACCAGCCCGTAGCGGGCGCCGACCTCGCGCAGCATGGCTGCGGAGACTTCGCCGGTATAGGCGCCCTTCTCGTTGCAGCTTACGTCCTGCGAGCCGAACGCAATGCCGCTGTCGGCGAAGTCATCGACCAGCTCGCCGAGGTACGGAAGCGGCGGCAGGATGACGAGCTCAACGCCCTGCCCCGGCGCGCCATTCGCGATGTCGGTGACCAGGGACGTAGCGAATTCACGGCTGCCGTGCAGCTTCCAGTTTCCGGCGACGATCTTGCGGCGCATGGCGATGGCTCCGTTACGTATCAGCCGGACATGATAACGAATGAAATTATCCGCCGTCGGACCGTAACCGGTTACATCCCGCTTCGGGTCGTCGAACGGGTGGAACCCCCGCGCGATTGGCTCGAAAGCCGCACTGAGGGGCCGGTCGGGCGGTGGGCTGCTCGGGAACGGCAAAAGCCGCCCTCCGTCCCCGGCCCAGCCCAACCGCCCGGCCTCTGACAGGTTCTGTGGCCGCCACCCGCGTAAAAAGA
>JAZBLM010000076.1:0-17469 GCA_037033225.1 Pseudomonadota bacterium | reverse complement strand
GGCATCATCATCGCCAAGGGCGCCAGCGAAGAACTGGTCAAGAAGCTGCAGTCGATCGTCTTCCCCGGCATCCAGGGTGGCCCGTTGATGCATGTCATCGCGGCCAAGGCCGTGGCCTTCAAGGAAGCACTGGAGCCGTCGTTCGCGACCTATCAGCAGCAGGTGGTGAAGAACGCGCAGGCGATGGCGAAGACGCTGATTGCCCGTGGCTACAAGATCGTTTCCGGCGGCACGCAGAATCATCTGATGCTGGTGGACATGATCGGCAAGGACGTCTCGGGCAAGGATGCGGAAGCCGCCCTCGGCAAAGCGCACATCACCGTCAACAAGAACTCGGTGCCCAACGACCCGCGCTCGCCGTTCGTGACCTCCGGCCTGCGCCTGGGAACGCCGGCCGTCACCACCCGAGGCTATGGCGAACAGGACTGCGTGGATCTGGCCAACTGGATCGCCGACGTGCTCGATGCCCCCTCCGATGAAGCCGTCATCGCGCGCGTCCGCGATGCCGTGAGCGCCCAGTGCCGCAGGTATCCGGTCTACGGCTGATGCCTGTGCCCCGGTGGCTGGCCTGCCCGCGCAGGCCGGCCCGGATCCGGTTCGTGCGCGCTGCCTGTTTGCCGCGCATGACCTTCTCCAGTACCGTTGTGGCGTGGACATGTCCACCGTATGACGTCTTCGAGACCCGAGCCACTCAATGCATTGCCCTTTCTGCCAGCACGCCGACACCCGGGTGATCGACTCGCGCGTCTCCGAAGACGGAGCGACGATCCGCCGTCGGCGTGAGTGCGAAGCCTGCAACGAGCGGTTCAGCACCTTGGAAACCATCGAGCTGAAGCTGCCGACCATCGTCAAGGGCGATGGCAGCCGGGAAGCCTTCGAAGCCCGCAAGGTACGCGCCGGCTTCGACCGCGCGCTGCAGAAGCGTCCGGTTCCGGAAGACAAGATCGAAGCGGCGGTGCGCTCGGTGATCCACCAGCTGCGTATCTGCGGCGAACGTGAAGTCCCGTCGATCCGCGTCGGCGAGTTCGTCATGAACGAGCTGCGCAAGCTCGATCATGTCGGCTATGTGCGCTTCGCCTCCGTTTATCGCAGTTTCGAGGACGTGGCCGACTTCCGCGAGGAGATCGAGAAGCTGGAACGTGATCTTCCGGCCAGCACCGAGCAGCTGCAGTTGCTGGGTGACGTCATTGCCCTGACCAAGAAAAAGAAGGGCTGAGCGCGCGCTGACGCGTGCCTGCCCACCAGGAGCCCGGATGAGCGTTTTTTCCGCGCTGGATCACCTGCACATGGCCCATGCCCTGCGCTTGGCCGAACGCGCGGCCTATACCACCCGGCCCAATCCCATGGTGGGGTGCGTGATCACCCAGGGTGAGCAGGTCGTGGGACAGGGCTGGCATCAACGTGCCGGCGGTCCGCACGCTGAAGTTTTTGCGCTGCGCGAGGCGGGCGAACAGGCCCGTGGCGCCACGGCTTACGTCACCCTTGAACCCTGCGCCCACTTCGGCCGCACGCCTCCCTGCGCGCTGGCCCTGATCGATGCCGGCGTCCGCCGCGTCGTGGCCGCGCTGCGCGATCCGTTCCCGCAGGTCGACGGTGGTGGGTTCGATCTGCTGCGCGCAGCGGGAATCGAGGTCAACGAAGGGCTGATGGCGGCGCAGGCACGGGAGCTCAACCGCGGCTTCCTGTCGCGCGTTGAACGCGGACGCCCGTGGTTGCGGGTCAAGCTGGCCGCCAGCCTGGACGGCCGCACGGCGATGGCCGATGGGCGCTCGAAATGGATCACCGGGCCGGCCGCGCGCGAAGACGTCCAGCACTGGCGGGCACGTGCCGGCGCGATCCTGACGGGCGCGGCGACGGTGCTGGCGGACGACCCGATGCTGACCGTACGACTGCCCGGCATCGAGGTCATTCCGCCACTGCGCGTCGTGCTCGATGCGCGACTGCGTTCGCTGGAATGCGCGCGCGTGCGGGAGACGGGGGCACCGACGCTGTACCTGCATGATCCGGCCGTGAGCCCGCCTGACGCAGCCGATGCGCAGTTCGCCAGCGTGCCCGGCACGGCCAACCGGCTGGACCTGCGCGCGGTACTTGCGCTGCTGGCAGAGCGCGGCATCAATGAAGTTCACACCGAAGCCGGGGCCACGCTTGCCGGTGCGCTGCTGGCGGGCGGATGGGTGGACGAGCTGCTGCTGTACCAGGCGCCGACGCTGCTGGGTGAGCATGGCCTGCCGCTGTTATCGGGGCTGGGGATCCACACGATGGGGCAGCAGCGGCGCATGCAGGTCATTCAACAGGTCCAGGTGGGTGAGGACCAGCGCTTGTTGCTGCGTCCCCAAACGGAATGAGGCCCGCTCGCCCGTCATGATCCGGGGCGCCGCCTGATGCGCCGCGAGGCGACGTCGCTTTCGAGCGTCCGACCAGCTTCCTGTTGTTGCGCCAGTCATTTCCGCTGACCTTGAATACCAGCAGTTCGCGGGCCTGCGGATTGTAGTAGGCGGTAAGAAATGTTTCACGGGATGCTGCACCGCTCAGGTACACCGGAATCGTGCCGACAGTCGCGTGCTTTCCCGCTAAGTCATGCAGATGTCCGGCGAAGATGCCAAGAATGAGATCTTCGTTGTCCTTCATGAGCTGGCGGAAGCGCGGATTGTCGGGTGACTGCCAGTCTGCATAGGGCGGCTTGTGCATGTTGAGAATCACGTCCTTGCCCGCCCGGCGTGCCCACTTCAGCTCGGTTTCGAGGAAGTCGAGAGAGTCATTGATGATGTACGTGCTTCGAGCGGATTCGAACCTGACGCTGTAGGTCGGTTCGTTCTGCAGCTGGATCGCAAGGATGTCGCCGATAACGAGGGAATAAGCCAGGCTGCCGCGGTGGATGGCCCAGCCGTTGTCCTTCAGTGAATGGTCGAATGCACGTGTGGGATAGCTTTCAGCCCAGTCCACCATGTCCTTGTACATGTCCCGCGCGCAACCATTTTCGGCGCAGTCGTCCACGTTGTTCTGGTAGTCGTGGTTGCCGAGGTTGACGTAGACGTTGCGGCGATAAAACTGCCTGAACGGGTACTCATACATGTAGTCCCGTTCATCGCCATGTCCGAAAGCGGTGAGGTCACCGTTGATGAACAGCGGGATGGTGTCCAGCCCACCGAACTCTATCCGGTACAACATGGTCGCAAGCGCCTGGCGGTTGATGAAGAGCTTGGAGCGCCGCTCTTTTTCCGCATCACTCTCCGGCTCCCCCGAGTCGGATTTTTCGGTCCACCGGTACTGCGGATCGGAGATGAAAACGAAGTCCTGCAGAACCGGATCAGCGGCCATGCCTGGGATCGGGAGCAGGCAGGCTATGGCCGCGCAAACCAGCCAGCATGCGCGGACGTGGAATACTCGGAAGGGAACGCGGAAGTTCATGGCGATGCTCCGTTTGTTTACCGCCAGCAAACAGGCATCGCGCAGGAATCGCAGTCGGTGTTATGCCGGGGCGCTGGGATGCAACACGCAGGGTCCTGCGTCGCAGCCACCTGTCGCGCGGAGCACGTCATCATCTATCGTGAAAAAGCCAAGGATCCGGGTATTTTCCTACGCTGCGAAGGGACAAAAAAATGGGCTCCCGGAGGAGCCCATTCTGATCATCGTGCCGTTGCTGGAACTCAGAAGCTGGCGCGGACGCCGGCCGAGTACTGGGTTACGTCTTCGATGACCTGGACTTCGCCCACCACGCCCCACATCGGGGTGATGTTGATCTGGCCACCCACGTTGCCGACCCAGGTGCCGTCCATGTCGCTGCCATCCAGGTAGCCGGCTTTCAGCCAGGCCTCGGTACGTGCGGAGGGCTTGCCACGCACGCCCAGCGTGCCGCGGGCAGCGTTGAAGTGATCCTTCTGGCGGTACGTGGCGAAGCCGGTTTCCTTGAGGGTCAGTTCGGCGTTCTGGCGGGTCCAGGCGATGTCGGCGGTGAAGTCGACGCGGTCGCTCATGCCCATGTGGTAGCCGATGCCCAGCTCGGGCTGGTCCAGCTCCAGCTTCAGGCTGCCGCCGTCGAAGCCATACGACTTGGAGACCTGCGACCAGGCGCCGAACAGGTACACCTGCGGAGCGATCGCGAACGAGCCACGGATGTAGCCACCGTCCACCTTGGGGTCGTCGAGCAGGTCGTCATTGACCTTGAACTGGGTCCAGCCGGCTTCGACGTAGGTGTAGCTCAGGTCATCGGCGTAGGCCGACAGCGGCGACAGGGCGAGCAGGGAGGCGGCCAGCAGCAGCTTGCGCATGTGGGTTCCTTTGAAGTTGCGTTCCATTGCAGGCAGCCAGTACGACCGCCCGGGGCGACATCGTTGTCGCACTCGGCGCGGATTCTAACGAAAAGTTCACAGAAAGCGAGCCCTCAGGTTCATTTGTTACACTGGGGACGCCGGTCAGCCGGTATACAAACGTCTTCAGGGCGGGGTGCGACTCCCCACCGGCGGTAGATGCCGACAGGCATGAGCCCGCGAGCGCTCCTTCCGGTCCTGCCGCGAAGGAGGTCAGCAGATCCGGTCCGATGCCGGAGCCGACGGTCATAGTCCGGATGAAAGAAGATGGCTTCCGCGGCGCCCTTGGCGTCGTGCGTGCCTGTTTGCCTTGCGGCGTTTTTCGCTCACTCCTGCGGAGAACGTTACGTGTTCACTGGAATCATCGAGGGCGTCGGCCGCATAGCGGCACGCCAGACACTGGGCGGCGACGTCCGCTTCACCTTCAATGTCGGCACCCTGCCGTTCGACAGCGTCCAGCTGGGCGAGAGCATCGCCGTCAATGGCGTGTGCCTGACCGTCATTGCCTTCGACGCCAGCAGCTTCCAGGCCGACGCCTCGACAGAGACCCTGGGCCTGACCACCCTGGGATCACTGGCCGAAGGCGCGGCGATCAACCTGGAACGGGCAATGCGTCCTACCGATCGGCTGGGCGGCCATCTGGTCAGCGGTCACGTGGACGGCCTCGGCGAAGTCCTGTCCATCCACGAGGATGCCCGCGCGCAGCGCTGGCGCTTTGCCGCTCCGCCGGCGCTGCGGCGCTACATCGCCCGGAAGGGCTCGATCTGCGTGGACGGTGTCAGCCTGACCGTCAACGAAGTGGACGACGTCGGTTTCGATGTCGCGCTGATCCCGCATACGGTTGCCCACACCGCCTTCTCCACGACCGGGGTCGGCAGCGCGGTCAACCTGGAAATCGACCTCGTTGCCCGCTATGTGGAACGCCTGCTGGGCGAAGGAGCACGTGCATGAACTTCGCCTCCATCCCCGAGATCCTGGAAGACATCCGGCTGGGCCGCATGGTGGTCATCGTCGACGACGAAGACCGCGAGAACGAAGGCGACCTGATCATGGCCGCGGAGCTGGTCAAGCCCAGCGACATCAATTTCATGGTCACCCACGGCCGCGGCCTGGTCTGCCTTCCGTTGACCCGTGAACGCGCCGCCGACCTCGGCCTGGCGCCGATGGTGCAGGCCAATACGGCGCAGTTCCAGACCAACTTCACGGTCAGCATCGAAGCGGCCGAGGGCGTCACCACCGGCATCTCCGCCTATGACCGCGCCCACACCATCCGCACGGCGGTGAAGCCGACAGCCAAAGCCAGCGACCTGCACCAGCCGGGTCACATCTTCCCGCTGATCGCCCAGCCCGGCGGCGTGCTGACGCGGGCAGGCCACACCGAGGCCGGCGTTGACCTGGCCATGCTGGCCGGGCTGGAGCCGGCCGGCGTGCTGGTGGAGATCCTCAACCCGGACGGCAGCATGGCGCGTCGCCCGGAGCTGGAAGTCTTCGCACGCGAGCATGGGCTGAAGATGGGTTCCATCGCCGACCTGATCGCTTACCGGCTGGCGACCGAGAAGACCGTGGAGCGGGTGGACGAGCGACCGATCGATACCGAGTTCGGCGGCTTCACCCTGGTGACCTACCGTGACCGGATTGCCCACGACCTGCACTTCGCATTGGTGCGTGGCACGCCGGATGCGCATACGCCGACCCTGGTGCGCGTGCAGGTGGAGAACCCGCTGGCGGACCTGCTGCATTGGCGTCGCGATGACTTCGGGGTAGCGGCCACCGACGCCCTGCGTGCCATCGCCGCCGCAGAGAGCGGTGTGATGGTGGTGCTCTCGGCACCGCGTGATGGCGAGGCCCTGTTGGCCCGCCTGCGTCAGCAGCCGCAGCCGGTCACCCCGGGCAAGGACAAGGACGTCGGCCAGTGGCGGCGCAATGGGGCCGGTGCGCAGATCCTGTCCGACCTCGGACTGGGCAAACTGCGCGTACTCGGCACGCCGCGCCGTCAGATCGGCCTGTCCGGTTACGGTCTGGAAGTGGTGGAAACCCTGGGCTGCTGAGCCTGACCTGGCGTGCGCGGGGCCTTCAAAGGACCCGCGCGCGGCCTGCGCACGGTAAACTTGCCTCCTCCTACGTCCCCCATATCCCGCTCATGAGCCACTTCGAAGGCGATCTTCGCACTCCCGGGTCGGCGCGCTTTGCCATTGTGGCCAGCCGCTGGAACGCCCGCATCACCGACGCACTGGTCACCGGCGCCCGGCAGAGCCTGGCCGGCAATGGCATCGACGAAGGCGCCGTGGACGTGATCCGGGTGCCCGGCGCCTGGGAGATCCCGCTGGTTGCCGCGCGCCTTGCAGCCGCCCACCAGCATGCCGCCATCATTACCCTGGGTTGCGTGATCCGCGGCGATACGCGTCATTACGAACACGTGGCGGACTGCTGTGCCGAGGGTCTGATGCGCGTGCAGCTCGACTTCGGCGTGCCGGTACTGAACGGCGTGCTGGCGGTGGAACAGGCCGAGGATGCCGAAGCGCGGGCCGGCGGCAGCCACGGCAACAAGGGTGAGGAAGCCGCGCTGGCGGCGTTGGAAATGATCAATCTCCTGGAGCAGCTGCCATGAACAAGACATCACAGGGCAGGCCATCCGGCAGACCCGTACGCCGTGACGGCGTCGATCCCGTGCTGCGTTCGCGCGCGCGTCGCCGCGCCGTGCAGGCCCTCTACGCCTGGCAGATATCCGGCGGCAATGGCCAATCGCTGGTCGCGCAGTTCGCCCACGAGCAGGCACGCGAAGTGGCTGACCTCGCGTACTTCGAGGCGCTGGTGCATGGCGTGCTGGACAATCGTCGTGACATCGACGAGGCACTGGCTCCCTATCTGGACCGGGGCATCGAGGAAGTGGATGCGATCGAGCGCGCAGTACTGCGGCTCTCCGCCTATGAACTGCGTTTCCGCGCGGACGTGCCGTACCGGGTCGTGATCAACGAAGCCATCGAATCGGCCAAGCGCTTTGGTTCCGAACACGGCCATACCTACGTCAACGGCGTGCTGGACCGGGCTGCCGTGGAATGGCGGAAGGTGGAAAGCGGTCAGTGAACGCTTGTTGCGCCGGGCCATGCCCGACGTGCTGGGAGCACGATGTCGCTTGCAGAATTCGCCCTGATTGACCGTATCCGCGCCCGCAGCCAAGGGCGTGATGACGTCGTGCTTGGCATCGGTGACGATGCGGCGCTGCTGCAGCCGCTGGCGGGCCATTGGCTGGCGGTGACTGCCGATACGCTCAACAGCGGCGTGCATTTCCCGACGGAAACACGGCCTGCCGACATCGGCTGGAAAACACTGGCGGTGAATCTATCCGATCTTGCCGCCATGGGCGCCACCCCCGCCTGGGGCACGCTGGCATTGTCCTTGCCGAGCGCTGAAGCGGACTGGATCGATGCATTCGCAGACGGATTCTTCGCGCTGGGCGATGCACATGAGTGGCGGCTGATCGGCGGCGACACCACCCGCGGCCCACTCTCGCTCTCGGTCACGGCTTTCGGGCAGGTACCGCACGGGCAGGCGTTGCGCCGTGACGGTGCGCAGGTCGGCGATGACATCTGGGTGAGCGGGACGTTGGGCGATGCGGCCTGCGCACTGCAGCTGTGGCAGCGTGGGCTGCTGGATGTCACCTGCGTTGCCGGGGACCGCGACCATGAGGCAGTGCGTCAGCGCCTGCTGCGGCCGACCCCGCGGGTGGAGCTGGGCGTCGCATTGCGTGGCATCGCCACATCGGCCGTGGATGTGTCCGATGGACTGCTGGCCGATCTCGGCCACATCGTGCAGCGCAGTGGGGTAGGCGCGGACCTCTCTCTTGACGCCCTTCCGATGTCCATGGCGCTGAAGAATCTCTTCCCTGCCGATGATGCGCAGCGATGTGCCGCCAGCGGTGGCGACGACTACGAACTGTGCTTCACCGTGCCGGCTGCGGGGCGGCGCGACGTGCAGCGTCTGGTCACGCAGTTGGAGCTGTCGCTTACCCGGATTGGCAGCGTGGTGGCCGCCCCCGGCATCCATTGCCTGGGCAGCGGAACGCGCACGGGCTACCAGCATTTCTCCTGATCGACGTCGGGCAGCACCTTGCCTGGGTTGAGGATACCGTCCGGGTCAAGTGCGTTCTTGATGGCGCGCATCGCGGCCAGCGTCTGCGGCGTGAACGCACGGGCCATGAACCCGCGCTTGGCCAGGCCGATGCCGTGTTCTCCTGACAACGTGCCACCGAGGGAAAGCGTGAGTTCAAAGATCTTCGGCAGGGCTGCCTGCGCGCGTGCGTTCTCGTCCGCGTCATCGGGGTGGTACAGGATATTGACGTGCAGATTGCCGTTGCCGGCGTGCCCGAAGGTGACGATCGTCAATCCATGCTCGCGTGCCAAGGCCTGCACGCCGGCCACCAGCTCGGGGATACGCGATACCGGCACCACCACGTCTTCATTGATCTTGCCCGGCGCCACGCTGCGCAGGGCGGGTGAGAGCGCCTTGCGCGCGGCCCACAGCTGATCGCGCGCGCGGCCTTCCATGGCCACGTCCAATGCGATCATGCCGTCGCCCTCGGCAGCATCGGAGAGGGCCTGCAGGAGATAGGGCAGGGTGTCGTGGTCGCCGTCGGCCTCGACCAACAGCATCGCACCGGCCTCCGGCACATCGGCGCCGTTGAGGCGCAGCAGCTGCAGGCTGCGCGCATCCATGAATTCCAGGCGGGTCGGCACCACCGGTTGCGACATGAGCCGCGACACCGCGGCTGCCGCTGCATCGGCATCGCGGTACAGCACGCGCAGGCCGGCCTGGCTGACCGGCAACGGGGTCAGCTTCAAGGTGGCTTCGACGATCAGCGCCAGCGTGCCTTCGCTGCCCACCAGCAGATGGGTCAGGTCGTAGCCGGTGGCATCCTTGGTATAGGCGCCGCCGCAGCGGATGACATCGCCGGTGCCCGTCACCGCCACCAGGCCCAGCACATTGTCACGGCTGGTGCCGTACTTCACTGCGCGGGGGCCGCCGGCGTTGCAGGCCAGGTTGCCGCCGATGCTGCAGATGTCAGCGCTGGACGGGTCCGGCGCCCAGAACAGGCCATGTGCCACCAGTGCCTGCTGCAGGGCGCCATTGAGCACGCCGGGCTGCACCACGGCACAGCGGTCACCGGCGCGGATCTCGACGATGCGGGCCATGCGGCTGAACGACAGCACGATGCTGCCAGGTAGCGGCAGGGCGGCACCGGTCGTGCCGGTGCCGGCACCGCGTGCGACCAGGGCCACGCCATGCGCACGGCAGGCCCTGACCAGCGCCTGTACCTGTTCCACATCGGCTGGCAGCGCCACGGCGGCAGGACGCTGATGGCGCCAGGAATTGTCCCGGGCGTTCGCTTCCAGCGCGCTGTCATCCATGCGCCAGCCATCCGCACCGAGCAGGGAAGACAGTTCGGCGATCAACGCAGCGGGCAGTTCGATGTTCATCAGGTTTCCAGCAGCAGGATGGGAGCGCGCAGGGAGAAGGCATCTGTCGAGCGGACCTGTAGAGCGGCCTTCAGTCCGCTGCGCATGTCCGCTGCAGCAACCCGCCGCCCTCCACGCGGCGGGTCGGCCTGGCTGCGTTCACCCTTCCAGCCGGAACGCATCGCGCAGCCAGTGCAGGCGCGGCGGATTGCCGCTGGCCTCCACCACGTCAAAACGGCAGGGACGTTCCGCCAACGCCGGACGGTCCTGCAGATACAGCTGCGCGGCCAGGGCCAGGCGTTGCTGCTTGCGTGCATCGACCGACGCCGCGGCACCACCAAAATCGCTGCGCGCGCGATAACGTACTTCGACGAAAACCACGGTGCCGTCATGGTCCATGATCCGGTCCAGTTCGCCACCGCGATATCCCACGTTGCGGTCCAGCACCTGCAGGCCCGCAGCCGTCAACAACTGCTCGGCGGCCGTTTCGACCGCCGCGCCGCGCCGGGCTCTGTCAGTTGGCATTGGCGATGGGCATCGGCCGCCCACCGGTGAACGTCGACCAGGCCGGTACGCGCAGGATGTTGCCACCACCGTCCAGGAACAGCGTGCCGGTGGCGCCCGCCAGTCCGCCCTGGGCAGCCAGCGATTCCATGTAGGCGGTGATCTTCCACGCGTCGAAGCCGAACGCAAACAGGCGCCCGGCCGCGCCGCGCGCGCTGGGCAGCAGCTGCCCGGCACTGGCGGCGCTGGGGAGCCCGGCCACGCCGCGAACGTTCCAGGCCTCGTTCGGGTACACAACGCCATCCAGCGCAACGTCTTCTTCCGGCTTGCCGCTGCCGATGGTCAGCTGCGAGGTGCCCACCCGGCTGCCGCCGCCCACGCCAGCCAGCGCGAGCTGCGGAGCGAGCTGGCGGGCCTGCGGCGCACGCACCGCCAGCAGCACGCCATCGGCCGGCCCCGCCGCACGCAGGCGCGCGGTGATGTCGCCCACGGTATCGGCCACCGGCACGGTCGCCAGCACCTGCCCGCCGCGCTGGGCGAAACGTTCGGCGAACGCTGCAGCCGTACGCCGGCCCGTATCGTCACTGCTGTGCAGGACGATGACCTTGGAGCGCTCGCGGCCACGCAGGTATTCCGCGGCCATCACCCCATCATCTTCCGGCGCCAGCGAGAACCCGGCGCTGCCGGACGGCGGCGCATCCTTGCCGCGGTTGAGCGCCAGCACCGGCACCGGCAGTTGCGCGCGGCCGTATACCGCGTCTACTTCGTCGCGCCCCAGGGGGCCGACGATGAAGTCCGCGCCGCCGGCGACGGCCTTGTCGTAGGCAGACAGCGCGCCCGCAGGCGTGCCTGCGGTGTCGATGAAGTCGATCTCCGGCTTGCGCCGCGTCTCGCCGTAATAGCCCGTCAGCAGGCCGTCGCGAACCGGCTGTGCAGCGGTCGCCAGGCGTCCGGTGAGCGGCAGCAGCACCGCAAGCTTCACGGGCGGCCGGTAGCCGTCGCTCATCGCTGGCGGGCGCTTGCTGGTGTCGAACTGGGTCGTGGTGGCCGTATCGCGGTCGAACGGGCGCGGCAGCGGCAGGCCGCGGGCGATGAGCGCACGGCCGGCGAAGTTGTACAGCGGATCGTTGGCGGGCAGGGCGGCGGCACGGGTTTTCAGCGTCGCGTCGTCAAGGCTGCCGAGCAGGCCGATGATCGCCGACTGGTTCTGGCTGCGTGGCTGGCCGCTCAGGCCCACGTTGGCACGTGCGCGCTCCTGCGCAGCACCAAAATTGTCTCCCGTGGCCTGCAGAGCGGAAGCACGCGCCAGTTGCCAACGGCTGGCCAGCGCCGGAAGCACCGCCGTGCTGGGCTCGGACAGCGCCGACAATGCCTGCGCGGGCTGTTTGTCGGCCAGGGCAAGTTCGGCGGTGGTCAGCAGATAACGCTGGCGGCTGGCAGGCGCCAATCCGCGTGGCTGCACCTGGGCAAGCAGGCTGCGCGCGCGGGTGGCATCGCCGGCTTCATGCCAGGCAAACGCAGCATCGGCCAGCGCATTGCTGCGTGCAGCGCCGCGCAGCGTACCGGCCAGGCTCTCCAGCTGCATCGCGGCCTCACGCGGCTGGCCCTGCTCGATCAGCAGCAGGGCCTGGCTCTGGGCCGGCGAGTCCGGTGCGCTGGTCAGGCTGCTGGTGGCACAGCCTGCCATCAGCAGCAGCGACAGAGACAGGGCGGAGATCCGGGCGACGGGCTTGTTCATGATCAGGTCCATGCAAGGGGGGCAGCGGCCTTGGCCGGGTACACGCTAGGATTCTACCCTTGACCTTGGAGTATCGCTGAGATGACCGTTGCCACGCTTTACGTCGTTGCCACCCCGATCGGCAATCTGGCCGATCTGAGCCCGCGCGGGCAGGAGGTGCTGCGTACGGTGGCGGCGATCTGTGCCGAGGACACCCGGCGCACGGGTCAGCTGCTGGCCCACTTCGGTATTTCCCAGCCGCTGGTGGCGCTGCACGATCACAACGAGGAGGTGCTCGCGCAGCGCCTCGTCACGCGGCTGCAGGGGGGCGAATCACTTGCGCTGGTCAGCGATGCGGGTACGCCGCTGGTCAGTGATCCAGGCTTCCGGCTGGTGCGCGCCGCGCGTGCAGGGGGCATCCGGGTCAGCCCGGTGCCCGGTGCCTGCGCGGCCATCGCTGCACTGAGCGTGGCGGGACTGCCGAGTGACCGTTTCACCTTTGAAGGGTTCCTGCCGGCCAAGGCGAGTGGTCGCCGCGATCGGTTGCAGGCCCTGGCCGGTGAGGTGCGCACGATGGTGTTCTACGAGTCGTCGCACCGCATCAGTGAGTCACTGGCCGACATGGTCGCGATCTTCGGGCATGACCGACCGGCCGTGCTGGCCCGGGAGCTGACCAAGCTGTTCGAAACCGTGCTTGACGGTGACCTGGCCAGCCTGCAGCAGCAGGTGGATGCCGACGATAACCAGCGCAAGGGAGAGTTCGTGGTGATGGTGCAGGGCGCAGCCGATGATGCGCAGGCGCAGCTCGCCGAAGGCCGGCGCATCTACGCCACGCTCAGTGCCCACCTGCCGCCGTCCACCGCCGCCAAGCTGGCAGCCGAACTGACCGGCGCGCCGCGCAAGTCGTTGTACGGCGCGTAGGGTCGACCCATGGTCGACCGGGCGTGCCACCGCCCGCGACCGACGGCTGTCGCTCATGCATCAACGCGCCCGGCCCAATCGCCTGTGTCCGCCTGGATGCAGACGATGGGTGCCGCGGTAGGGTCGACCCATGGTCGACCGGACGTATCACCGCCCGCGACAGATCGCCGTCGAACATGCATCGCCGCGCCCGGCCCAATCGCCTGTGTCCGCCTGGATGCAGACGATGGGTGCCGCGGTAGGGTCGACCCATGGTCGACCGGACGTATCACCGCCCGCGACAGACCGCCGTCGAACATGCATGGCCGGGCCCCGCCCGATCGTCCGCGGCTGTGACGTCATGGCGATTTTCTGCGGCAGGCAGGGTTTCTACGCTAGAATGCGCGCGGCGGAGTCGGCCAGACAGTCGCGTCATCCTTCGGGGTGCCGAGGAAAGTCCGGGCTCCACAGGGCAAGGTGCCAGGTAATGCCTGGGCGGCGCGAGCCGACGGAAAGTGCAACAGAAAGATACCGCCTACGTCTTCTCCGGAAGGCCGGTAAGGGTGAAATGGTGCGGTAAGAGCGCACCGCGAGTCTGGCAACAGACCGGTACGGCAAACCCCACCTGGAGCAAGACCAAATAGGGACCTCATGACGCGGCCCGCGTCGGGTCCGGGTAGGTTGCTTGAGCGCCGCGGTGACGCGTCGCCTAGAGGAATGACTGTCCACGACAAAACCCGGCTTATCGGCCGGCTCCGCCCCTTCTTTCCGATCGTCCGTGCCGCCAGCGCCCGGATCCGTCTTGCCGGTTGCCTGAATCCGCGCCTGCCCGTCCACCGCCTGAACGCCGGTCACGTCCCGTGATCGCCTGCGGCGCATCCGGCCACCGTCCGCGCGGCGCCGTGGAACGCGCGTCGCAGTTGCCGACCAGCACCAGCCGCAGCGCGGGTGATGCAGCCAGGAAACAGCAAGCCGCACATGCGATCACCCTGCGTGTTCTGCGCAATGGGATGCCACTGGATCAGCGGGGTCAATGAATACGCTGATGCCGCTTCACACCCTCTGCACACCCCTGAACTTCATCCAAATCTCAAAATTTGAGACGAAACAGCAACTTGTGGATAAGCCTTGAACAAGTCTCTAAAGATCGTCGCAAGCCATTGATGGCACAGGTGATTTGTCCCTTCAAAAGTTGTTGACAACCCTTTGACCGCTGATAAGGTGGGCATCAGAGGGAAAACCGGGTCTTTTGTGGTTTTTCGTGGTTCAATGTTTCATCACGCTGAAGAAAAGGTGCACGCGTCGTGTTTCAGGGCGAGACGGCCATCACGGTTGACGATAAAGGGCGCATGGCGGTTCCCACCGCACATCGCGACCTCGTCGCGCGCGTGAGCAACAACCGCTTGGTCCTGACCTACAACCCGTTCGAGTCCGGCTGCCTGTGGCTGTATGCCGAGTCGGAGTGGGAGCGTGTCCGCGACGACGTGATGGCCAAGCCCAACACCCAGCGCGTGGTGCGGCTGCTGCAGCAGAAGCTGGTCGGTTCGGCGGCACATCTTGAGCTGGACGGCAATGGCCGGATCAGCATCCCCGCCAGCCACCGCGGCGCGGTGGGCATCGAAAAGAAGGCGGTATTGCTGGGCATGGGTGACAAATTCGAACTGTGGAGCGAGCAGGCACACCGCGCATTGATCCAGCAGACGTTGTCTGACGAGGATCTGGGCGATGGGCTTCTCGATCTGAAATTGTGAGCCGGGGTGCCCGGGTGCGCGGAGCAGCGCAGACCGGTCACCTCCCGGTGTCGCAGTCGCCGGCAGGTCATCTGCCAGTGCTGTACACCCAGGTCCTCGAGGGCCTGAGAGTGATCGAGAACGGAACCTACCTTGACGGCACGTTTGGTCGTGGCGGCCACGCACGCGGCGTGCTGGAGCAGTTGGGTCCGCACGGACGCCTGCTGGTCATGGACAAGGATCCCGATGCCATTGCCGTGGCCGAGCGCGACTTCGCGCCGGATCCGCGCGTGTCGATTTTCCGAGGCAGTTTCGCCCAGCTGCTTCAGTGGGACGCCACTGCGGCGGGCCTGGACGGCGTGCTGTTCGATCTGGGCGTTTCCTCGCCCCAGCTTGACGTGGCCGAGCGTGGTTTCAGCTTCGGCAAGGACGGCCCGCTGGACATGCGGATGGACCCGGACAGCGGTGAAAGCGCGGCCCAGTGGCTGGCGCGCGCTGCGGATACCGAGATCGCCGACGTGCTCTGGACCTACGGCGAAGAACGCCAGAGCCGCCGGATCGCGCGGGCCATCGTGGCGCGCCGGGAGAAGCAGCCCTTCATGCGTACCGCAGACCTGGCCGATGTCATCGCCTCGGTCATGCCGCGTGGCAAGGACCGGATCCATCCAGCGACCCGCAGCTTCCAGGCGATCCGCATCCACATCAACCGCGAGCTGGCTGACCTTGAAGCCGGCCTGGACGCCGCGGTGGAGCGTCTGAAGCCCGGTGGCCGCCTCGCGGTGATCAGCTTCCACTCGCTGGAAGACCGCATCGTCAAGCAGTACATGAACCGGTTGGCCAAGGCGCCGCCGAGCAACCGTCGGCTGCCCGAACAGCAGGCCTTCGTCCCCACGCTGGAGCTCATCGGCGGCGCCATCAAGGCCGACGAAGACGAACTGGCGGTCAACTTCCGTGCCCGCAGCGCGGTGCTGCGCGTGGCGGAAAAACGCGGGATCGCCGGATGAGCCGCCTGATCCTGATCGTGCTGCTGGCCTGCACGGTCGCCTCGGCGATCGGAGTGGTGTTCGTGCGCCACCGCCATCGGCAGACTTTCATCGAGCTGGCCCGTGCCGAGCGCGTACGCGATGAACTGAATATTGAATTCGGCCGCCTGCAGCTGGAACAGGCCACCCTGGCCGAAGCCAACCGGGTGGATCAGGTGGCACGTGAGAAGCTCGGCATGAAGTTTCCCGAAGCGGCCGATGTCGTGGTGGTGAGGCCATGACCCGCACCGGCCGCAACCGTCCGCGCAATGCCTTCAACCTGCGCCAGCGCCTGCGCTGGGTGGCGCTGGCGCTGGGCCTGTGCTCGGTGTCGCTGGTCGGCCGCGCGGCCTACGTGCAGTTGATCAACAGCGACTTCTACCAGCGACAGGGCGAGGCGCGCTACCTGCGCGAACTGCCGATCAAGACCTCGCGCGGCATGATCACCGATCGCAATGGCGAGCCGGTGGCGGTGTCCACGCCGGTCGCCTCGATCTGGGTCAACCCGCAGGAACTGCTGCGCGCACCGGACCGCATTCCGGAGCTGGCCACCGCGCTCGGCCTGTCGGTCGACGACCTGAGCAGCCGTCTCAGCCAGAAGGCCGACAAGGAGTTCATGTATCTGCGACGCCGCATCAACCCGGACGAGGCCGAGAAAGTGGTCGCCCTGAAGATTCCCGGCGTGGCGGCACAGCGCGAGTTCCGCCGCTTCTACCCGCAGGGTGAGGCGATGGCGCATGTGCTGGGTTTCACCAACATCGATGACCGCGGCCAGGAGGGCCTGGAGCTGGCCTTCGACGAGTGGCTGCGTGGCGAAGCCGGTGCTAAGCGGGTCATCCGCAACCGCAAGGGCGAGACCGTGGAAAGCGACCTGCTGCGCGCGGCGACGCCGGGCAAGGACCTGACCCTGAGCATCGACCGGCGCATCCAGTTCCTCGCGTATCGCGAACTGCGCAATGCACTGATCGCCAACAAGGCCGCGGGCGGCTCGATCGTGATCATGGACGTGGCCACCGGTGAAGTGCTGGCGATGGTCAACCTGCCGACCTACAACCCCAACTCGCTTGACGGTGCGGTGCCGGACACGCGTCGCAACCGCGCGGTGACCGACCTGGTCGAACCCGGCTCCACGATGAAGCCGCTGACCATCGCTTCGGCACTGCAGGCCGGGGTGGTCACCAAGGACACCATCATCGACACCAATCCCGGCTACATGTCGCTGGGGCGCTACACCATCCGCGACGTGCCGCGTAACAACGGCGTGCTCAACGTCACCGGCGTGATCACCCGCAGCTCGAACGTGGGCGCGGCCAAGGTCGTGGCCAAGATGTCCGACCAGGTGTTCTACGATTCGGTGCACAAGTTCGGCTATGGCAGCCGCCCCGGCAGTGGCTTCCCCGGTGAGTCCGGCGGCGTGCTGCCGCGTCCGGCACGCTGGAGCGGCTCGTCCAAGACCACCATGTCCTACGGTTACGGCCTGTCGGTCACCCCGCTGCAGATCGCCACGGCGTACTCGGCGCTGGGCAATGGCGGCAAGCTGATCCCGCCGACCTTCGTCAAGGGCCAGCACAATGAAGCGCGGCAGGTGGTGGATCCGCAGGTCGCCAAGGAAGTCGTTGCAATGATGGAGACCGTGGTCACGCTGGGCGGTGCCAAGCAGGCGGCGGTGCTGGGCTACCATGTGGCCGGCAAGACGGGTACTGCGCGCAAGGCGGGGCCGGGCGGCTACGAGCGCGGTCACTACAATGCGCTGTTCGCCGGCGTGGTGCCGGCCACCAACCCGCGCTTCGCCACGGTGATCGTCATCAACGACCCGCAGGCCGGCAAGTACTACGG
>JAZBLM010000075.1:0-17741 GCA_037033225.1 Pseudomonadota bacterium | reverse complement strand
GCCGGCGGGCGCGAGACCCTGCTGCACGTCTGCTTCGTCCAGGGTGAACACCGAGACCGCTTCGCTCAGCTGGCCGGCCTGTTCCTCCATGGCACGGGCAGCGGCGGTGGCTTCTTCCACCAGCGCGGCATTCTGCTGGGTGGTCTCGTCCATCTGCACCACAGTCTGGTTGACCTGTTCGATGCCAGCGGACTGTTCCTGCGACGCGGCGGAGATTTCGGACATGATGTCGGTCACGCGCTGCACCGAGGCGACGATCTCGCCCATTGTGGCGCCGGCCTTGTGCACCAGAGCCGAGCCGTCGGCGACTTTGCCGACCGAGTCATCGATCAGGCCCTTGATCTCCTTCGCCGCAGCAGCAGAGCGCTGTGCCAGCGTGCGGACCTCGCTGGCCACGACCGCGAAGCCACGGCCCTGCTCGCCGGCACGCGCCGCCTCAACGGCGGCGTTCAGCGCCAGAATATTGGTCTGGAATGCGATGCCGTCGATGACCGAGATGATCTCGGCGATCTTCTTGGACGAGGTCTGGATCGCCGACATCGTAGTGACGACCTGGCCGACCACTTCGCCGCCCTGGCTGGCCACTCCGGCGGCACCAATCGCCAGCTGGTTGGCCTGGCGGGCGTGCTCGGCGTTCTGGCGCACGGTGGAGGTGAGTTCCTCCATCGACGCGGCAGTCTCTTCCAGGTTCGCCGCCTGCTGTTCGGTGCGGCGGGACAGGTCGCTGTTGCCGCTGGCGATCTCGCCGGCCGCCGAACTGATCGCGCGGCTGGACTGCTTGATGCGGGTCACGATACCGCTGAGCTGTTCTGCGGTGGCATTGGCGTCGTCACGCATCTGCGCGAAGACGCCCTGGTAATCGCCGTGCATGCGGGCGGTCAGGTCGCCACGCGAGAGCGCGGCGAGCAGCTGGGAGATCTGCTCGATGCTGGACGCATTTGCGTCCAGCAGGCCATTGATCTGGTTGGCAAGCTGCAGGAAGAACCCGTCCTTGCCTTCGCTGTCGACGCGGTCGGTGAGGTCGCCGGCAGCGGCGCGTGCGATCACGCGGGCCACCTCGGCTTCGACGGCGGCTTCGGGCGTGCGGTCGCGCCACTCGGTCACGTGGCCGACAGTGGCGCCGTTCTCGTCGCGGATGGTGGAGATGACCTGGGCGAACTGTGCATTGCCGTACTGCACTTCCCGGCGGGCCACGCCGGTGCGCTCCAGTTCCGCAAGGACAGCGGCGTCGGTCTTGCCGCCAGCTTCCAGCTCGGCCACCGGGCGGCCGACCAGCGGCGCCTCGACGTCCAGCTCCGGCAGGTCCTTGCGCAGCTCGTCAGCGTGCTCGACCAGCGACTGGGCCAGGGCGCGGTTCGCATAGACGATCTGCTGGTTCGCATCACTGAGGAAGACGCCGGTGGAGCTGTAGTCCAGTGCGGTGCGGATGCGCAGGTTCTCGCTGGCGACGGCCTGGTCGCGCTCGATGCGCTCGCGCAGGTCGCGCTGCATGCGCTGCATTGCCTGCATCAGGTCGCCGACTTCATCCGAACGGCTGGTATCGATATGCCCGTCGAGCTTTCCGCTGGCCACTTCATTGGCCACGGTGACTGCGCCGCGCACGCTGCCGACCAGGGCGCGGGCAAACAGCCAGACCAGCACGAACCCGATCGCGGCACCGCCCAGCAGGGCGATGATGATCAACGTGGCGGAGCTGGCATAAGTGGTTTCTGCCTGCTCACGTGCGGCACGGGCGAGGCGGTTGTCTTCAGCGATCAGCGCTTCCAGCGCCTTGGACGTTGCGTTGTGCTTGGTGCGCGTCTCGCCGACGAAGGTGTCGATGGCATCGTCGGGCAGCTGCAGTTCCAGCATCTCCGACACCGAGTCGTACGACACCAGGGTGTCTTTCCAGTCTTTCACGAAGGTGTCGAACAACTGCTTCTGCTGGGTATTGTCGATCAGTGCGGGGTAGGCCTTGATCGATGCATCCAGTTTGCTGCGCAGATCGACGGCGTGGGTCCGTGCTTCGGCCTTGACGTCATCGCTGGCGCGGATCAACTGCTGATAGGACGAATTGCGGAACTCCCCCATCATGCCCCGCATCTCGCCGGCCATGCGGATGCTCTCCATGCGCTTGCCGGCCAATGCGGTGGTCGCGTCGTTGAGGGAGTGCAGGCCGCGGTAGGCCACGATGCCCTGAAGCAGCATCACCAGCAGCAGCACACCGAAGGTGAGCAGCAGCTTGGGCATCAGTTTGAGGTTGTTGATCCAGGGCATGGGCGTTGCACTCTCCAGAGACGGACGCATCCGGGCCATCGTGGCCCGGGGCAGCTGCCACGCCGGACAGGCCGGCGTGGCATCGCAGGGCGGTATTACTTGATGTCGGCCAGCTTCAGGCCAGCCGGCGAGCTGACTTCGATTTCAGCGCGCGAGGCATCACGGGCGATCTTGCCGATCACGCACACGTTCTTGCCTTCCAGGCTCTCCAGCGGGAAGCTGAACTTGCCGCGGTTGGCGCCGGCGATGCGCGCGGAGAAGGTGTGGCGCGGGAACGCGCCGCCCATGTGCAGGAAGGTCGGCTGGCCCTCGGAGCCCTCGGCGTAGCGGGCCTTTTCGACCTTGCCACAGACCATGCCGTCCTTGCCGACCTGGCGGGCCGCCATTTCCGGCGGAATCATGGCCGACTGGGCCGAAGCGGTGAGGGCGGTGGCAGCCAGCAGGGCGGTCGATGCAAAGGCGATCAGGGACTTCATCAGCGGTACTCCAGTAATGGGATGGATCGGGTGGCCGGCCTGGCGCGTTCCATCGCAGGCGGTCCTGAATCCCCTATCGGCCGTTGCAGGTGGAACTGAAGGGTTTTGTTTCCGCTGCAGCGATCAGGCGGCAGCCTCTTCCAGAGTGGCGGCCTGGCCCATGTCGGCGCTGTCGAGCAGGGTTTCGATGTCCAGCAGGATCAGCATGCGGTCGTCCTGGGTGCCGATGCCGGAGATGAAGCGGGTGTCCACCGCAGCGCCGAATTCGGGCGTCGGACGGATCTGTTCGGCGGCCAGCGGGATCACGTCGGAGACGCTGTCCACCACGATGCCGACCACGCGGTCTTCCACGTTCAGCACGATCATGACGGTGAAGGCATCGTAGCGGGCGTTTTCCAGCCTCAGCTTCAGGCGCAGGTCGATGACCGGGACGATGGTGCCGCGCAGGTTGATCACGCCCTTGATGTAGTCCGGCGCATCGGGGACGCGGGTCACGGCATCGTAGCCGCGGATTTCCTGCACCTTGAGGATGTCCACGCCGTAGTGCTCATCGCCGAGGGTGAAACTGAGGAACTCGCCGCCGGTATCGGCGTGGGCCTGGTTCTTGTCATTCATCGAGGGTGTCCTGGGTGCCGTGATTCGCGGTCTCAGGCTCGATATCGGCGGTTCCCGGCGGGACTTTAGCGGTGTCCGCATGGCGGGCATGCGGCCGTTCCGCAGCGCCGCCTCCGGCCGCCCGCCCTGGACCTTGGCCCCGTGCCGCCTGGCGGCCGGGCAGCAGGCGCTGAGCGGGTGACGCGGTTCTGGCGCAGCGGGACGAAGCCGGCTCTAGCGCAGAGGCCGCGTGGGGCAGCGCGCGCGGCTTACAGCTCGCCGTTCTTGCGCGCACTGCGCTGGCGGTCGATCCGGAAAATGTAGCGCTGGATGGCGCTGTCGCCGCCGCGTGGCAGCCGATCGAAGCGCAGGCCCACGCGGGTGATCTCCACGCCGCTGGGTAGTTTCTGCACCCGCTCGTTGCAGGCGATCAGACTGATCTGCAGATCCGGGCCATCCGGCAGTGAAAGCTCGGCCTCGTAGCGCTTCTGCATGCCGAATACGGGCAGCTCCGCCGGTACCGTGACCGCGAGTCCGCCGCCACTGATATCGACCACGCGCATCGCCAGCCGCTCAGGACGCCCATCTGCTGCGGGCAGGACCAGTTGCGGAGAGTCAGTGATGGGCGTCTCCAGACGGTACATCTCACGTCGCTGCAGATGCACCATCTCCTCGGGGAGCGAGGCGCGGAAGGCGATGTGTCGGCCGTTCTCCTGCCGTTCCAGATTATCGACACGGAAACGCACCAGGACGCGTTCGAGCTGGGCGAAGCAGAGCAGGTAGCCCGCGGCTTCGGCCGCACGGTTGGATGCCTCCTGCGGGCTGCCGTCCAGCAGCAGTTGATCGCCGTCTTCGTCGAGTTCCAGCACGGCCGTGGGGAAGCTCTGGTCGCGCCCGCCGATGTGGGCGTTTATCAGCGAGCGCTGGTCGATGAGCTGCCGCAGCAGCTGGCGGATCTGCAGTGGATTGCGCACCAGGAAGCGCTCGTCGGCCGCGCTGTCGTCGTGCGCGGTGGGCGGATCCTGAAGCTCGTCGTGGCTGCCTGCGGACATCAGTTTCTGCGTCGATTGCGAAGGAAACCGTGACAATGGACACGGCGGTCTTCCAGCATATCGGCAGAGGGTGGGTTTCCTGAAGGACGCGCGGTACAGGCCGCCCGCTAACGCCTGCGCTATGGCGGGCCAGCAGTGGCAGGCCCCTTGGTGCCGACCTCAGTCGGCACCTCGTGCAGCCAGCCGGCTGACGCCGGCGCTACTACGATAGGACATCACGTGCTGCCAGCTCGCGCAGGCGGCGGGTGACCGGATCGCTGCTGTCTGCCGGCAGTCGGAAGCGCGCCACCGCTTCGGCCAGCGCGGCGGCCTGTGATCCCATCGCCTGGGTGGCCTGGCTGGAGGCCTCCACCAGTGCGCCGTTCTGGCGGGTGTTTGCATCCATCTGGGTGATGCTGTGGCTGACCTGTTCAATGCCCGCGCTCTGTTCCTGCGACGCGGCTGCGATCTCGCTCATGATCCGGTTGACCTGCTGCACCGACTGCACGATCTCCGCCATGGTCGAGCCGGCACGCTGTACCAGGCCAGCACCATGGCCTACCTTGTCGACCGAATCCGCGATCAGGCCCTTGATCTGGCGGGCGGCTTCGGCCGAGCGCTGCGCCAGCACGCGCACCTCGCTGGCGACCACGGCGAAGCCGCGGCCCTGTTCGCCGGCACGCGCCGCTTCCACGGCAGCGTTGAGCGCCAGGATATTGGTCTGGAAGGAAATGCCATCGATCACCGAGATGATCTCGCCGATGCGTCGCGAAGCCTGTTCAATCCCGGCCATGGTGGTGACTACCGCCCCGACCACGTCGCCGCCCTCGGAGGCGACATCGGCGGCACCACTGGCGACCCGGTTGGCTGTGCGCGCGTGCTCGGCGTTCTGGCGCACCGTGGCGGTGAGCTCTTCCATCGTCGCGGCGGTTTCTTCCAGACTCGCGGCCTGCTGCTCCGTGCGGCTGGCCAGGTGGCCATTTCCCTCCGCCAGTCCTGCGGCGGTGTCGTTGATGTGCCCGGAGGCGTCCTGGATGCGGCCGACGATGCCGGTCAGCTGCGCGATGGTGGCATTGGCATCGTCACGGATGCGCCCGAATACACCATGGAAATCGCCCTCCATGCGAGCGGTCAGGTCGCCCTGCGAAAGTGCGGACAGCAACACGGAGATCTGCTCGATGCTGGTGGAGTTCGCCTCCATGAGCCCGTTCAACTGCTGTGCCAGCTCCAGGAAGAAGCCTTCCTTGCCCTCGCAGGAGACGCGGCCAGTGAAATCGCCACGAGCAGCAGCGCCCACGATGCGCTGCAGTTCGGCTTCCACCTGGGCTTCCAGGGTGCGGTCGGCCCATTCCACGACGAAGCCCTGGCGCTCACCTTGCTCATTGACGATGGGGTTGACGATCAGCCGGAGCAGGCGGCCGCCGACACGGATCTGCGCACGGTAGGTCGTGGTCAGTGTGTCCAGCAACCGGGCCTGATGGGCGGGATTGCGGTGGAAGATGTCGATGTTGCGCCCGATCAGGTCACTGGCATCGAACTGCGGCAGGTCGCGCCGCAGGTCCGCTTCGGCTTCGGCCAGCATCTTCTGCAGGGGACGGTTCACGTAGACGATGTTGCGCTCGCGATCGGCGATCATCACGTTGGTGGTCACGTCATCCAGCGCGGTGCGGATGCGCAGCGTATCGCCCAGGTTGGCCTGCTCGCGTTCGCGTCGCTGCAGCAGCTGTGCGCTGGTCTGCACCAGCGTACGGGCCAGCGAATCGACCGGAAACTGCTCGGCGTGGATGCCGTCCGGCAAGGGCTGGTCCCGTGCTACGCCGCAGGCCAGGGCGGCCAGCTTGCGCGGGTCATGGCCGAGCAGGAGCAGCTGCCGGCGCATCTGCACCGCCATCACGCACAGCAGGCTTGTTTCCACGACGACATAGTTCGCATGCAGGGCCAGGATGCCGACGCCGCTGCCAGCGCTGAACACCGGGTAGGGCAGGCCGCGCTGCTGCAGGACGAAGAACAGGCCATGGTGCACGGCAATGGCCGCTGCCGCGACGACCAGGGGCAGCCAGTCGCGGTAATACAGCAGCAGCGCGATCAACACGATGACGGTGAAATGGGTCTCGAGCAGCCCGCTGGTCTGGTGGATCAGCGTCGCCGCCAGCACCATCCAGGCCAGGGCAACCGTGCAGCGGGACAGGCGTGTGCCCGGCAGCAGGCGGACCTGGGCCGCCACCACCAGCAGGGTGGGCAGGCTGAGTGCCAAGAAGGGTGTCCACGCGCCCGAGCGCATCGAAAGCGCCAAGGAAACCAGCGCAAGCAGCGTCGTGACGCCGAGGAACAGGCGATCGGCTTCCGCAGCCAAGGCCTGCAGGAAGGGCAGTTTTTCGTGACCCACCAGGGCGTCAACGGTGCGAGGCGGTGCGGACATGCGCAAGGCTCCTTTTGGCATGAACAGCGGGATAAGTGGTTGGCTGTGGCCGCTTCAGCGCGGCACACGGAGGGATCGGAGACAGGGCGGCCTGGTAGCACAGGACCGGTATCGCCCATCCCAGCCAGAGGCCCAGCAGCAGCAGCCCATACAGCGCATGTGTAAGCCGTGTGCGGGAGGCATTGACGTCAGTGGACGCGTCCATCGGCGGGCCGGATGAGGTGATGAGTCCGGTAACGGCTGCGCCTGTTCCGACTTGAACGTGGCGTGATGATACTGTGACGAATCGCACGTAATGAGGCCGGGTCCCCGCTGGCTGAAACAAAGAAGGGCGACCCGTGGCCGCCCTTCGTCTCCCTGCTCAGAACTCCTGCCAATCCCCATCGCCCGCCGCGACCGCCTGCCTGGCCACGGGTCGTCGGGGTGCCGGCTGCGCCGTGCTGCGGACTGCGCCGCGCGGTGCCGGTCGGCTTGCCGCCGCCATGGGCAGGGCGTCGTTGGTCGCCTGGCCGCCTGCGAGGCGGAACTGCGCCACGGCATCGGTGAGCTGCATGGCCTGTTCTTCCATCGACCGCGCCGCGGCAGTGGCTTCTTCGACCAGCGCAGCGTTCTGCTGGGTGGTTTCGTCCATCTGCACCACGGTCTGGTTGACCTGTTCAATGCCTGCGGATTGCTCCTGCGATGCCGCGGAAATCTCGGCCATGATGTCGGTGACGCGCTGCACGGAGGCCACGATTTCACTCATCGTGGTGCCGGCCTGGTGGACCAGTGCAGAGCCGTCGGAGACCTTGCTCACCGATTCGTCGATCAGGCCCTTGATCTCCTTGGCGGCGGCGGCGGAGCGCTGCGCCAGGGTACGGACTTCACTTGCCACCACGGCGAAACCGCGACCCTGGTCGCCCGCGCGTGCGGCTTCCACCGCGGCGTTCAGCGCCAGGATATTGGTCTGGAAAGCGATACCGTCGATGACCGAAATGATCTCGGCGATCTTCTTCGACGACGCTTCGATGGCGCTCATGGTCGTGACCACCTCGCTGACCACCGCGCCGCCCTGGCTGGCCACGCCGGCCGCGCCGATCGCCAGCTGGTTGGCCTGACGGGCATGCTCGGCATTCTGGCGCACGGTGGAGGTCAGCTCTTCCATCGAGGCGGCCGTTTCTTCCAGGTTGGCGGCCTGCTGCTCGGTACGGCGGGAAAGGTCGCTGTTGCCGGCAGCGATTTCGCTCGCCGCGCCGCGGATGCTCTGCGCCGATACCTGGATGCGCGAGACGATGCCGGTCAGCTGTCCGACCGTGGTGTTGGCGTCGTCGCGCATCGTGGCGAACACGCCGTGGAAATCACCTTCCATGCGCGCGGTCAGATCGCCCGCCGCGATGGCCTGCAACAGCTGCGACAGCTGTGACAGGTTGCCATCGGCCAGGTGCATCATGGTGTTCAGCTGTTCGATCATGACCTTGAAGTCATGCTGGAAGCGGTCTGCGTCGCCGCGCTGGCTGAAGTCACCCACGGCGGCGGCCGACGCGAGCTGTTGGATCTGGGTGTTGATGGCCAGCAGGCTGCTCTTGGCCGCGTCCATGGACTCGTGCAGGAAGGCGCGGGTGGCGGGCAGGCGGCGCGCGTCCGGTGCAAGATTGCCGATGGCGTACTGGTTGAGCACGTCCACCGCGTCACGCAGGGCGTCCAGATGCTCGAAAATGACCGTGTTGATGCCGTGGGCCAGTTCCCCGTAGACGCCCGGGAAGTCTTCCGGGATCCGGTGGCTGATGTCCGGGCCGGCGTGCATCTCGACCATCTGCTGGGTCTGTCCGGAGAAGCGGCGCAGGGTCGCCGTCATTTCGGAGGTCGCGGCGAGCATGCGGCCGGCCTCGTCGGCCGAGGTGGCCTGGGTGGTGACGCTGAGGTCGCCGCGTGCGACGGCCTGGATGGCGTGCACGGCCTTGCCCAGCGGCACGGTGATGGCGCGTGAAATGACGACGGCCAGGGTGGCAGCCACCAGGCTCAGCAACAGCATCGCGCTGATGATGGCGATCAGGCTCGTGTGGTGGGTCGCATTCGCGCCGACGATGCCCTGTTCCATAAGGCCCGTGCTGTACGCGCTGAGGGCCTTGAGGTCTTCGAACAGCTTGCGCCGCAGCGGGCGCGACTGCTCGTCCGAGATCTGCTGGGCCAGCACGGCGTCACCGCTGGCGCGGGCAGCGCGCATCTGCGCATTGGCGGCGAAGTAGGCGACCACGCCGGCCTTCACCTTGTCGTACAGTCCGCGCTCGGTGGCGTCGGCGGGCAGGGCGGCATATGCGGCAAGCTCGTCCTGCACCACCTTGGCGGTGGAGTCCATGCGCTTGTTGTAGTCGGCGACCTTTTCCGGCTTGTCCAGCATGGTCAGCTGGGCCAGCTCATAGGTGCGGAATTCGCCGAGCTGCGAGCGCGCTTCGCCAAGGTGCTGCACCGAGGGAATCGAGTTGGCCGCCATGGCGCGCAGCTGCGCGTTGGCCTCGGACAGGCGCACGAGCGCGAAGGCCCCCAGCACCAGGGTCATCAAGGTGGTCAAGGTGAACCCCACGGCCAGCTTGCGGGCGATGGGAAGGTCGGCGAACCACTTCATGCGGGTGCTCCAGGGCGGGACGGGGCGCAGCGGCCATGCCGCTGGGCTGTGGTGGAAGGGACAACGGACACGGCAGCGGCAGGCATCATCACGCTGTCTTTACAGATAGCGGCGCCGGAAGAGAGATCTGTAGTGCCGGCGTCTGCCGGCAGCAGTCTGCGTAGTGGGGCGGTGCGGCCGGCGGAAGCCGGCCCGACAGCGGGGCAGCAGGATGGGCAGGCAGCCGGCGGGAGCCGGCTTCACCGGGTATGCGTTGTTACGCGGCCTGTGGAACGCGCAGGGAGCGGACCAGGCCGCCGATGTCGACGATCAGCGCCACGCGGCCATCGCCGAGGATGGTCGCGCCGGACACGCCGCCGATACGGCGGTAATTGTTCTCGATGTTCTTCACCACGACCTGTTGCTGGCCGACCAGCTCGTCGACTTCAAGGGCGATCTTCTGGCCATCGCCTTCGACCACCACCACGAGTGACTCGTCACTGTGGCGCTGGCCGTAGCCGTAATATTCGCTGAGCGACAGGATCGGCAGGTACTCACCACGCACGCGCAGCACGCGGCCTTCGCCCGCCATCGTGCGGATGTCGCTGGCCTGCGGCTGCAGGGCTTCCAGCACATAGGCCAGCGGCAGGATCAGTGTTTCGCCGGCGACCGAGACGGTCATGCCGTCCAGGATCGCCAGCGTCAGCGGCAGGCGGATCAGGGTGCGGGTGCCCACCCCGGCGCGGCTTTCGATCTGCACCTCACCCCCCAGGGCCTGGATGTTGCGGCGGACAACGTCCATGCCCACGCCCCGGCCGGACAGGTCGGTCACCGCATCGGCGGTCGAGAAGCCCGGCTGGAAGATCAGGTCCCAGACCTGGGAATCAGTCGGATTCTCCGGAACGGCCAGGCCGCGTTCGGCGGCCTTGGCGAGGATACGTTCGCGGTTCAGGCCGTGGCCGTCATCGCTGACTTCGATGACGATGTGGCCGCCCTGGTGCGAGGCCGCCAGCGTGATCGTGCCGGTTTCATCCTTGCCTGCATTGCGGCGGAAGTCCGGCATTTCCAGGCCATGGTCGATCGAGTTCCGGACCAGGTGGACCAGCGGATCGGCGATCTTTTCGATCAGTCCCTTGTCCAGTTCGGTGCCTTCGCCGATGGTCTTCAGCCGCACCTGCTTGCCCAGCCGGGTGGACAGGTCGCGCACCAGGCGCGGGAAGCGCCGGAACACGGCATCCACCGGCAGCATGCGTACGCCGATCACTGCTTCCTGCAGGTCGCGCGTATTGCGCTCCAGCAGGTCCAGGCCGGCGAACAGGCGCTCGGCGTGGGCAGGATCGATATGGTTCGAGACCTGCTTGAGCATCGCCTGGGTAATCACCAGTTCCCCGACCAGGTTGATCAGCGCATCGACCTTGTCCACGCTGACGCGGATGGAGGATTCGGCTTCCTGGGCAGGTGCGGCTGCGGCAACCGGCGCCGCCGTGGCCGCTGCAGCGGAAGGGGCGGCAACCGCCGCCTCAACCGCAGGTGCGGTCGTGGCCAGGCTGGGCGGAGCGACCGGACGGATATCCAGTTCGCAATCATCGACCACCCAGGCGAAGGTGTCTTCGATCTGGCTGCGCTTGATCTTGCCGATCAGGCCCAGGTCCCAGGCCAGGTGGGCCTCGAACGGATCCAGCTGCTCGAAGCCGGGCAGGCGCTCGAGGCGTGCCTGCACCTGCAGCGGGCCCAGGTGCTCCAGTTCGCGGATGATGCGCAGCGGGTCATTGCCGCTCATGAACATCGAGGGTGCCGGGGTGAAGCCGATCTGCCAGGCCTCCGGCTCCGGCTCGGCGGCGGCGGCCGCCGGAGCGCTGGCCGTGATCGGCACGGCCCCGGAGAGGATGGCTTCCAGCCGCGCCTTCATCGCGGCAACTGCCGCGGGGTCGGCCTGCACGCCGTGCTCGGCCTCGCGCAGCAGCGCCCGCAGGACATCGACCGACGCCAGCATGGCGTCGACCGCATTGGCCTCCAGCGCGCGCTTGCCGGCACGCAGTTCATCCAGCAGGGTCTCCAGCACGTGGGTCAATGCGGCGATCGCGTCGAAGCCGAAGGTGCCGGCGCCGCCCTTGATCGAATGCGCTGCGCGGAACACCGAGTTGATGATCTCTGCATCGTGCTGGCCGGATTCCAGGGTCAGCAGTCCGGCTTCCATGGCGTCCAGCCCTTCGCGGCTTTCTTCGAAGAAGGTGGCGTGGAAACGTTGCAGGTCCATGCTCATGTCAGGTGTGTTCCAAAGGCGGGCGCGGGGGACGGGACGGGCAGGGCGATCAGCCCAGCACTTTCTGCACGGTGGCGATCAGCTGTTCGGGATTGAACGGCTTCACCAGCCAGCCGGTGGCGCCGGCGGCCTTGCCTTCGGACTTCTTGTCGGCTGCCGATTCGGTGGTGAGCATCAGCATCGGGGTGAATTTGTACTCGGCGAGCTGGCGCAGTTCGCGGATCAGCGAGATGCCATCCATGTTCGGCATGTTGACGTCGGTGACCACCGCGTTGAAGCGCTGGCCCTTGGCGCGACCCAGGGCGACGGCGCCATCCTCGGCTTCCTCGACCGAAAAGCCGGCCGAAGTGAGGGCGAAGGAAACCATCTGGCGCATCGACGCCGAATCGTCCACCACCAAGATACGTGCGCTCATGCCGCGTTCTCCACAGATTTCAGGTTGTCATGGGGTACTGCCAGGCCAAGGACCTGGCTGATGCCGAGCAGTCGCGCGGCATCGGTGAAAGTCGGGGTGCTGCCGCTGACCTGCGTCTGCAGGCCTGCCGCGTGCCGGGCCTGCATGAAGGCACACAGGACCTGCATGGCGGCGGTGTGGATACGACCCACCCGGCTGGCATCCAGTGTCAGCAGGTCGGCCGCGGCCAGCAGCGGGGCCAGGCGGTTCTTAAGCTCGGTGCTGGTCTCGATGCCGAGATCCTCACCCAGGTCCACAGTGCTCATTGTTGCTCCGGACAAACGGTTCCAGACTTCATAGCGGCACTATCCGGAGAAGCTTTAGGGATGTGATCGATGGGTCGGCCCGCTGCCGACTGCCCGGAGCGGCCAGGCGCTGCGATCAGCCGGCTGGAGCCGGCTTTGCGGGTTTGGGCATCGACATGCGTCGCTGGCGCTCAATTCAGCAGCTGCGTCGCGTCGAGCAGGATCATCGGCTGCTGGTGGAGCCGCGCGACACCGCGGAAGATATCGTTGCTGATCCGGCAGATGCGCGCCGTGTCCGGCGGTTCGATCTGCGAATCGCTGAGATTGGTGACATCTTCGACCGCGGTAACCCGCAGGCCCATGATCTCGCCGTTCTCTTCCAGCACCACGATGCGCGTCTGCGCGTCTTCCTCGGCCGGCGCGCCGCCGAGGTGGATGCCGAGATCCATCACCGGCACGACCTGGCCGCGGAGGTTCATGATGCCGAGCATCGCCGGAGCAGTGCCCCGCAATGGCAGCAGCGGCACCGGCAGCACGACCTCCTGCACCTTGAGCAGCTCCAGCGCGTAGGCCTGGGCGCCGCAGCGCAGCCGCAACCAGCGTGAGCTGCGTTCGGCCGCGCGCCGCTGCGGCGAAGAGGCATGGCCGTTCTGCCGTGCCTGCTCCTGCAGTTCCTGCCAGGTGCTGGGCGGGTTGGCGTTGGGGGCGTCCTGCGCCGGGGTGGCACGGGCCACCGTGCGTGGGGGCAGCGAAGGCGGGGGGCCACGGAACGTCGGCGCAGCCATTGGTGCCACAGGGGTCATCGCCGCCGGTGGCGCATCCGGATCGGCTGCGGCTTCGAAAGCGGCTTCCAGCGCCGGGCTGTCCGCGTTGGCCAGCACCGCACTGACCGCATCGCCGGTTTCGTAGATCACTTCGTCGGGCAGATCGTCCCACGTGGGTTCTGCAGCAGGCGGGGGCGCGGCGTGCCCACTTTCCGCCGCTGGCTCGGCGCCGCTGTCATCCAGCACGCGCCCCGCGTCCGGCGCGTCGCCGGTTTCATGGATCACCTCGTCGGGCAGGTCATCCCAGGTGGGTTCCCGCGCGGCCTCGCCTGCATCGCTCCGGGCCGCGTCATCAAAGGCGGCCTGCAGGCTGGTTTCATCCATCAGCGCTACGTCATCGCTGACCTCCGCCCCGGTCTCGTACACCACCTCATGCGGCAGGTCGTCCCAGGTAGGCTCACGTTCCGGCGCGTCGGCCGCAGCCGCGGTCGCTTGGTTGCCAGATGCCGCAGGGGCAGCGTCCATGGCGGCCGAGGCCTCGCCGAGCAGCTGCTCCAGGTAATCGTCCAGTACGGTTTCGTTGCTCATGCGGCCTGCTCCAGCGCCCGTGCATCGTCGGAAAGGATCCACTCCAACGCGCGCCGGTATGCGGCCAGGCCGCGGCCCGGGTACTCATCGCCCTCGACCGGGGCCATCAGCGTGGCGGCATTGCTCATGCGGGTATCAACGGGCACCGCATCTTCCCAGACCCGGCTGCCATGGCTGTCCTGCATCTGCCGCAGGCTCTCGTTGCCGGCGCGGGTGCGACGGTCGAACAGGGTCGGCAGGATCGACATCGGCAGCGGCCGGCGGCGCGAACGCTCCACCATTTCGCCCGTGCGTACCATGCCATCCAGGCCATGCAGCGCCAGGGGCTCGGCCTGGGTGGGAATGATCAGGCGATCGGCGGCGGCCAGCGCGTTGATCATCAGCAGGCCCAGGGTGGGGGCGCAGTCCAGCAGGATGTAGTCGTGGCGACCGGCGTGGCGCGCCAGCGCATTCTGCAGCGAAAGGCCGAGGCCGGGCTGGTTGGCACTGCGGCGCTCCAGCGTGGCCAGTGCGGACTGCGCGCATACGTGGTCCATGCCCGGAATGGGGCTGGGATGGCACAGCGACGCCAGCTCGGCCGGCGGCGCACCGAACAGTTCCAGCACGCCAGCGGGCGGCGGATCCAGCGGAATGCCGAAGGACCGGGTCAGCGAGGCATGCGGATCGAGGTCGATCAGCAGGACACGGTGGCCCAGTGCGGCCAACTGGCGGCCCAGGGCGAGGGTGGTGGTGGTCTTGCCGACGCCGCCCTTCTGGTTGGCGATTGCCCAGATACGCATGCGTTACTCCTTCATGGCGGGGGTGACGGCGGCGCCGATGGGGCTGCCGGCCGCTGCGGGCGCGGTGGGCGCCTGCGGGGTGGGGGGGAGGACGATCGGCGCGATCACCTGTACGGGCGCCGGCGCGGCAGCGGCGGCGTTCAGGCGTTCGCCGACCGGATCGGTGCCGTGCGTGGTGTCGGCCAGGATGATCACCATGACGCGTCGATTGCGATTGCGGCCGTCTGCATTGCGGTTGTCTTCGCGCGGGCGGAATTCCCCGTAGCCGACCATCGCCAGCCGTGCCGGCTGCACGCCCTGGTCGGCGAACAGGTGCACGACGCTGGCGGCGCGGGCGGCAGACAGTTCCCAGTTGGAGGGAAACTGGGCCGTGGCAATGGGCACGTTGTCGGTATGGCCCTCCACGCGCACGCTGTTGGGCACATCGCGCAGCACCCCGGCCAGGGTGGCGAGCGTGTCCCGCGCCTGCAGGTCGAGGACTGAAGCACCGGTCGGGAACAGGATGTCGCTGTTGATCTCGACTTCGATCCACAGCTCGGTCCGGCGCACGGTGATCATGCCGCGCTGGACCAGCGGGGCGAGGCTGGCGGTCAACCGGTCGGCGATGCGGTCAAGCTGTTGCTCGGCCTGCCTGAGCTGCTCCTGGTCACGGAACGACACCGGCGAGCGCATCTGCGAGGCCATCGCAGGCAACAGCGAGGGATCGTTGGCCGGTGCTGGTGAAGACGGGCCTACGCGGCTGCCTGCATTGATGACCGACGGCATGTCCCACTCGCCGCCCTTGACCTGCGTGCTGCCCACCTGCACCGGGTTCAGTGTCCGCGGTGCCGAACCGAAGGCGGTGCTGAGCGCGGCCGCGACTACCCGGTACTTGCCTTCGTTGACCGATGAAATCGCGTACATCACCACGAAAAAGGCAAGCAGCAGCGTCATCAGGTCGGCGTAGGGAATCGCCCAGGCCTCATGATTGGCATGCTCTTCGTGGTGGCGGCGGCGGGCCATGTCAGTGCAGGAAGCCGCTGAGGTTGGTTTCGATGTTGCGCGGGTTCTCGCCAAGTGCGATCGAGATCAGCCCTTCGATCGCCATCTCGCGGTCACGCGTGGTGTGCGCAATGACGCTCTTGAGCTTGGCCGACACCGGCAGGAACAGCAGGTTGGCCGAGGCGATGCCATAGATGGTGGCGGTGAACGCAGCGGCGATGCCATGCCCGAGCTTGCTTGGATCGGCAAGGTTCTTCATGACCGCGATCAGGCCCAGCACGGCGCCGATGATGCCCAGCGTCGGTGCATAGATGCCCATCGCCTCGAATACCTTGGAGGCGGCCAGGTCCTTGTGCTCCTGGCTGCCCAGTTCGATCTCGAGCATGTGCCGGATGGTCTCCGGCTCCACGCCGTCGACCAGCAGCTGCAGCCCCTTGCGCAGGAACGGGTCGGACTGGGCCTCCACCTGTGACTCCAGGCCCAGCAGGCCCTGGCGACGGGCGATGTTGCTCCATTCGACGATCTGCGTGATCAACTGGCGACGGTCACTCTGCGGCGGCCGGATGACCCAGCGCACGATCGTGAACGCATGCTTGAACACCGCCGGTGCGGTGTGCAGGAGGATGGAGGCGAGCGTGCCGACGATGACGATCACGAAGGCAGCCGGCGACCACAGCGACGCCAGACCAGCGCCCTTGAGGATGCTGCCCCCGACCAGTGACGCCAAGGCGAGGAAGAGTCCAATGAGGCTGAGTCTGTCCATGGGGTGTTAGCGGCCTGTCGGGGGGTGACTTGAGGTGGGGGCGGTTCGGGCGGGGTGGCTGGCTGCGTGTCGTGGGCCGGTTGAAACCGGGCGGCAGCACCCGGTTCACGTCAGTCGTGGGGGCTGCGCAGGCCATCGACGTCCAGGATCAGGGCCATGCGGCCGTCACCGATGAGGGTGGCGCCGGCGTAGCCCCGCAGCCCACGCAACGCCTTGGGCAGGGGCTTGATCACGACTTCCTCGCGGCCGCGCACCTGGTCCACGACCAGCCCGAAACGCGCCTCGCCGGCCTGCAGCACGACGATGGTGAGCAGGCTGGACTGCATCGGCTCCACGTCCAGCCACTGGCGCAGGTCGACCAGCGCCAGGGTGTGCGAGCGCCGGTCCAGCACGGCCCGGCCATCGAACCACCCGAGCGACGTGGCAGGGGCGTGCAGCACCTCCATGACGCGGGCCAGGGGCAGGGCGTAGACGTCTTCGCCAGCCTGCACCAGCAGGGTCGGCAGGATCGCCAGGGTCAGCGGCACCCGGATCATGAAACGGCTGCCGCGTCCCAGCTCGGACTGGATCTGGATCTGGCCGCTGAGTTCGCGGATGCGCGACTGCACCACGTCCATGCCCACGCCGCGGCCCGAGATATCGGTGACCTGTGCCTTGGTCGAGAAGCCAGGCAGGAACACCAGGTGCAGGCACTCCTCGCTGCTCAGGCGGGCAGCGGCTTCGGGATCGATGAGGCCCTTCTCACGCGCCTTGGCGCGCAGCTTCTCCGGATCGATGCCGGCACCATCGTCCTGCACCTCGATGCTGACGTAGTCGCCTTCCTGCTGCGCCGACAGCCGCACATGGCCACTGCGGGCCTTGCCCTGTGCTTCGCGCAGGTCGGGCATTTCCACGCCGTGGTCGATCGCATTGCGCACCAGGTGGACCAGCGGATCCGCCAGCGCTTCGACCAGGTTGCGGTCCAGCTCGGTGTCCGCGCCGACCAGCTCCAGTTCCACTTCCTTGTTCAGCGAGCGGGCGACGTCACGGGCGACCTTGGGGAAGCGCGAGAACACCTTGCCGACCGGCTGCATGCGGGTACGCATCACCGCGGACTGCAGGCGTGCGGTGGCGATGTCCAAGGTGGACACGGCGCGGTCCAGTTCCTCGTCGCGCAGGCGGGTGCGCAGAGTCTTCAGGCGGTTTCGTGACAGCACCAGCTCGCCGATCAGATTGACAATGGCGTCAAGCCGCTTGGTGTCGACGCGGACGGTGGTCTCCGCTTCGGCCATTGGCCTGGCCGGCTTGGCAGGCGCCGCGGAGGGCGCGGGCGCTACCGGGGCCCGCCGCTTCGGTGGGGCGGTGGAAGGCGCCACGGGGGCGGCAGCGACGGCCACCGCGCCGGGGACGGCACCCCCATGCAGCTGGTCCAGCAGGGCTTCGAACTCGTCTTCGCTGATCATCGCATCGGCGACCTTGGGCGCGACGGCCGCAGGCGCGCCGCCGCCATGCAGCTGGTCGAGCAGCGCCTCGAATTCGTCGTCGCTGGTCAGCGACGGGTCCCCCCC
>JAZBLM010000074.1:0-17854 GCA_037033225.1 Pseudomonadota bacterium | reverse complement strand
CGATGCTGTCTTTGACGGCCAGCGGCCGTCATTACGACGGCGGTGGCTGGGTCAGTCGCGCGGTGGCGGCGGGTTGTCGCGTACCCACTGGCGGCGCTGGTCGCTGCTCATGGCGCCCCAGCGGATGCGCAGTTCGCGGCGCTGCTCCGGCGTCATGGTGCGCATCTTCGCAAACAAGGCGCGTGCCTGCTCGCGCTGGTCCGGGCTCATGCCGTCGAAGCGGCGCATGCCCTTGCGGGCCTGGCTGCGCTGCTCCGGCGTCATCGACTGCCAGCGCTGGCCCCGGTGCAGCATGCGCTGGCGCTGCTCGGGCGGTGCATTGTTCCAGCGGTCACGCAGCGGCGCGGTCAGTGCCTCGCGCTGCGTGGGGGTCAGCTGGTCCCATGCCGGCGGCGGGCTCTGCGCGAAGGCCGTGCCGCAGGCAACCAGGCTTGCCAGCAGCCAGGCCGTCGGCATCCAACCGCGGTATCGGTTCATGTTCATCGGTTCACTCCATTGCCAGGTCGGTGCTGCCGAGCCAGAGGTACAGGTCAGGGTTCTCATCCAGTGCGCTACCGTCACTTTCCAGCGCCGCCACCATCGGCGCAACGGGCGCGGCCGCCGGGGGGCGCAGGTGCAGGCTCAGGCCGACGCCCAGCGCGGCCACCCCGGCAAACGCGGTGGCCAGCCACCAGGCCGAATGTCGTCGTGACGGTGCTGCGGCATGGCGCGCACCGCGCAGCCGTGCCAGCGTGGCAGGCGACACCGATTCGACAGCCTGTTGGTACAAGGCGCGCAGCTCGGTGTCAGGTGGCAGGGGGTGGCTCACGGCAAGGTCTCCATCTGGGTCTTCAGCGCGTCGCGTGCACGCGAGAGGTGGGTTTTTACCGCGCCTTCGCTGCAGCCCATCGCCTGCGCCGTGGTGGCGCCGTCCAGGTCCTGCAGCACGCGCAGGGTGAAGGCTTCGCGCTGCCGGGCCGGCAGCCTGCGCAGTGCCTGCACGAGCGCGTCGTATCGGGCGCGCTGGGCGTGGACGTCGGCCGGGCCGGGCCCGTCATCGGCCCAGTCCACCGGCTCACCGTCGCGGTCTACGTTGTCCCGCCAGAACGGCAGGCGGAAGCGGCGACGGCGCTGCATGTCGATCACGCGCCGGCGCAGGATGCTCCAGAACAGCGGCGGCCATTCGGCGGCCGGCTTGTCGCGGTAGTCCAGCATGCGCATCAGGCTGTCCTGCACGGCATCCAGTGCGTCCTCACGGTGGTGCAGTCCCGCCTCCGCGAAGCGGAAGGCGCGCGGCCCAACGCCTGCCAGGAACTGGTCGAGCGAGGCGGGCACTGCATCGACGGGGGAGGTCAGGGGGCTGCTCACCAGCACAGGGTACGGGTCCTTCGCGGGGCTCACCATGGACAACGCTCAACCGTCACCTGCGTTGACAGGGCAGCCCGTGCGGTTCAGCGCATGGTTATGATGGGCCCACAACCACAGCAGGAGTCGTGCCGGTGAGTGACGGATTCGTAGCGCTGTATATCTTCATGCTGGCCGCGATCGCCGGCCACGTGATCATTTCGCGGGTGCCGGTGATCCTGCACACCCCGCTGATGTCCGGGTCCAACTTCATCCACGGCATCGTCCTGATCGGTGCGATGGTGGTGCTGGGCCATGCGCAGACGCCGCTGGAGAAGATTCTCGGCTTCGTTGCAGTGGTGCTGGGTGCGGGCAATGCGGCCGGCGGCTACGTGGTCACCGCGCGCATGCTGGAAATGTTCAAGCCAAGCAGCAAGCCGACAGCCGCCGACGCCGACAGGGAGTCGCAGCCTTGAACGTCAGCACGCCTGAACTGCTCGACTGGCTGGTCAAGACCAGTTACCTGGTGGCTGCGACGCTGTTCCTGCTGGGACTGCAGCGCATGGCCTCGCCGTTGACCGCACGCAGCGGCATCCGCTGGGCCGGGCTGGGCATGCTGGTGGCCACGGTGGCGACCTTCTTCCTACCCGAGCTGCACAACATTCCGCTGATCCTGGTCGCGTTGACCCTGGGCGGTGGCCTGGCGTGGTGGTCGGCCGGCAAGGTCGCCATCACCGACATGCCGCAGATGGTGGCGCTGTACAACGGCATGGGCGGCGGCTCGGCGGCGGCGATCGGTGCGGTGGAGCTGCTGCGTTGGTCGGCGCTGGCCAACCGCGATACCAGCCACTGGAGCACACAGGCATTGGCCGATCTGGCCGCGCGCCAGCCGTCGGCGATGGTGCTGACGCTGGCGGTCACCGGTGCGGCGATCGGTGCGGTGTCGCTGTCCGGTTCCGTCATTGCCTGGGCCAAGCTGGACGGGCGGCTGGACCGGCGCATCACCTGGCCCGGCCAGCAGGCGCTGAACATGATCGTGGCGGTGGCCGTGGTGGTGCTGGGCATCATCGCGGCGAGCACGCTCGCGCCGTGGGCAATCATCAGCTTCTTCGTGCTGGCATTGGCGCTGGGCGTGCTGATGACGCTGCCGATCGGCGGCGCGGACATGCCGGTGGTGATCTCGCTGTACAACGCGTTCACCGGGCTGGCAGTGTCATTTGAAGGCTACGTGCTGGGCAACGAGGCGTTGATCATCGCCGGCATGATGGTCGGTGCGGCGGGCATCCTGCTGACGCGGTTGATGGCCAGGGCGATGAACCGGCCGATCAGCAACGTGCTGTTCTCCAACTTCGGTGGCGGCGCAGGCGGCGAGGCGCAGGAGATCAGCGGTACGCAGAAACCGATCGATGCCTCCGACGTGGCCGCGATGATGGCGTTCGCCGAACGCGTGGTCATCGTGCCGGGGTATGGCATGGCGGTGGCGCAGGCGCAGCACAAGATCTGGGAGCTGGCGCAGCGGCTGATCGCGCGCGGGGTGAAGGTGAAGTTCGCCATCCACCCGGTGGCCGGGCGCATGCCCGGGCACATGAACGTGCTGCTGGCCGAGGCCGGCGTTCCGTATGACCTGATCGCCGACATGGATGACATCAACCCCGAGTTTGCGAGTACGGACGTGGTGCTGGTGATCGGCGCCAATGACGTGGTCAATCCCGTGGCGCGCACTGATCCGGGCAGCGTGATCTACGGCATGCCGATCCTGGACGTGGTCAACGCGCGCAACGTGGTGGTGATCAAGCGTGGGCGCGGGACAGGCTTTGCAGGCATCGAGAACGCGCTGTTCTATGCCGACAACGCCCGGATGCTGTACGGCGACGGCGCGGCGGCGGCCGGATCGTTGGTCAGCGAATTGAAGGCGCTGGACGGCGGTCATTAGACCGGCGCCATGACCGGTAGTGACGGCCGCTGGCCGTCATGCCGCTACGATCGCCGAGCCATGCCCGGCGGGAGGGCCTCAGAGCCGCTTCTGCCAGCCCAGCCAGGCGCCGAATACGGTGGCGACCGGCAGCCACGCCCAGTCGAGCGTGCTGTTGGCCAGCCCCACCAGCGTCCAGGCCAGGTGCGGGCCCATGCGCAGTGCGGAATCCCACGGCGCCAGCCCCATCGACCCGCCCAGCCAGGCGCTGGCGATGCCCCACCACGCCAGAAGGGTCACCAGCAGCGTGCCGGCGGCGACCAGGCCGGCGCGCAGCGGCCCCCCGCGCAGCGTCCCAAGGCGCAGCATCAGCACCAGCTCCACCGCCACCAGGATCCCCATCCACCCCAGCTGGCGGCCGGTCATCAGCGCGAAGAACACCCAGGCCAGCAGGGCGGTGGCGGCGCCGATCAGGTACATCACCGGCCAGAGCCAGGCCACGGTTCGGGTGCGTACAGCAGGAGAGGGCATGCGGAATTCCCGTTGGAGGCCAACAGGATACTGGGTTTGCCGCAGTGCACGGACGGGCGCGCGACCACTGGGCTAAAATGACGGTCTTGCGCGGCGTGTCCGCGGCCCCCACATCGAGCCTCATGTATTCCCGCAGCAGTGAACCAGTCCACTTCGAACGCGACTGCGAGGCCGTGATGGTCCCGCAGGGCGAAACGGTGACCCTGCCCGCCGGCAGCTATGGCTACATCACCCAGGCCCTGGGTGGCAGCTATACGGTGTTCGTCGAAGGCAATCTGTTCCGCATCGCCGGCCGCGATGGCGATGCCATTGGAAAGGACGCGCCGGCCCCCCTGGAGCTGCCGGACGACGCCAGCGACGAGCAGGTCGAACAGCTGGTGTGGCAGCAGCTGCGCACCTGCTTCGACCCGGAGATCCCGTTCAACATCGTGGACCTGGGGCTGGTCTACGAGGTCGACCTCAAGCACCTGGACGACGGTCGCCGCGAGGTGGACGTCAAGATGACCCTGACTGCGCCCGGCTGCGGCATGGGCGACATCCTGGTCGACGATGTCCGCAGCAAGCTCGAGATCATTCCCACCGTGGCCATGGCCGATGTGGAACTGGTCTTTGATCCGCCGTGGGGCCGCCACATGATGTCCGAGTCGGCGCGCCTGGAAACGGGCATGCTCTGAAGCGGGCATGCTCTGAAACGGGCACTCCCGGCCCGACCGTTCGCCGCCCCCGTGGTGGAATCCCGGTAACAACCGCAACCAGAACAGGAAACATCCGGTGTCCCAGTCCAACCTCAGCTTCGACGTCACCCGCTCGGCCCATCCACGCAGCGCCGATGAGCGCGCTGCCATCCTGGACAAGCCGGGCTTTGGCCTGCACTTCACCGACCACATGGTGGAAGTGCGCTGGGACAAGGACACCGGCTGGCACAATGCCAACGTTCGCCCGTACGGTCCGCTGCTGCTGGATCCGGCCGCCGCGGTGCTGCATTACGGCCAGGAGATCTTCGAAGGCATCAAGGCCTACCGCCATGCTGACGGGTCGGTATGGACGTTCCGGCCGGACGCCAATGGCCGTCGCCTGCAGCGTTCGGCCCAGCGCCTGGCGCTGCCGGAACTGCCGGTGGACATCTTCGTTGAATCGCTGAAGCAGCTGGTCGCGCTGGACAAGGACTGGGTGCCGTCCGCCGACGAGTCCAGCCTGTATTTCCGTCCGTTCATGATCGGCGACGAGGCCTTCCTCGGCGTGCGTGGTGCACAGAAGGCGGGCTACTACGTGATCGCCAGCCCGGCCGGCCCGTACTTCGCCAAGGGCGTGGCGCCGGTGTCGATCTGGCTGTCCACCGAATACGCGCGCGCCGCCAAGGGCGGCACCGGTGCGGCCAAGTGCGGTGGCAACTACGCCGCCTCGCTGCTGCCGCAGCAGAAGGCGCAGGCGCAGGGCTGCTCGCAGGTGCTGTTCCTGGACCCGACCGAAGGAAAGTACCTGGAAGAACTGGGCGGCATGAACGTCTTCCTGGTCTACAGGGACGGCACCCTGGTCACCCCGCAGCTGTCGGGCAGCATCCTGGAAGGCATCACCCGCGAGAGCATCCTGCAGCTTGCGCGCGACCGCGGCATGAAGGTCGAAGAGCGCAAGGTCAGCATCGATGAGTGGAAGCAGGGCGTCGCCTCCGGTGACATCACCGAGGTGTTTGCCTGCGGTACCGCTGCGGTGGTCACGCCGATCGGCCAGCTGAAGGGCGAAGGCTTCGAAGTGGGCGACATCACCGCGCCGGCCGGCGAAGTGACGATGTCGCTGCGCAAGGAACTGACCGACATCCAGTACGGTCGCCTGCCGGACCGTCATGGCTGGCTGGTCAAGCTCGCCTGACGCCTCAGGGCAATCAGCGCAGCGTGTTCAAAGCCCGTCCTTGTGACGGGCTTTTTGTTTGTCCACGTTGGATGTCTTCAAGGTCAGCCGGGGACAGCGCAGGGACAGCCTGAGAGACCTTGGACGGCGTGAAGAGCGTTCACCTTTACAAACGATAGACACGCTATGTCTCATTTCTGCAATCTCATGTTACTGAATTCGCGCTGAAACACTGTCGTATAAGGCCCGGACCGACTAGCTTGGGTCCCGTGGACAGCAGAAGGGGACTGTCCGCCCCGGTCAACCGATCCCTGCCAGTGCAGCGCAGCCTGAGGATCGCAACCGGCGCCTCGTGCCGACTCCGGCATCCATGCCAGAACCCAGAAAAGGAACTCCGATGTCCCAGGTTTCGCAACCGCGTTTGCGTCAGCGTGCAGTGGCCGTCATGGGCGCGACCGTGCTCACCTCGCTGATATTGACGGTGCCGGCCTTCGCCGGCGATGTCCATCTCAGTGGGCTGTCCTCCGCACCGACCCACAAGCAGTTCATCGTCAAGTTCCGCGACAACAGCGCGCCGCTGGCGACGCCCTCGGCGCTGGCCATCTCGCTGAAAACCGCGGCGGCGGGCCTGCCGGCGGCGCAGGGCCGCGCGCTGGGACTGCAGCAGGTACGCCGTCTGGCGGTGGGGCCGACCGTGGTCCGCGCCGACCAGGCACTGGATGCTGCGCAGGCCGAGCTGCTGATGCGCAAGCTCGCCGCCGATCCGAACGTGGAATACGTGGAGGTCGACCAGATCATGCGGCCCACCCTGGTACCCAACGATGCCCGGCTGGGCGAGCAGTGGGGTTTCGGCACGTCCAACGCCTCGATCAACGTGCGCCCGGCATGGGACAAGTCGACCGGCAGCGGCGTTGTCGTGGCCGTGATCGATACCGGCATCACCAGTCATCCTGACCTGAATGCCAACATCCTGCCCGGCTACGATTTCATCAGCGACGCCGCGATGGCACGTGACGGCGGCGGGCGTGACAACAATCCCAATGACCAGGGCGACTGGTACGCCGCCAACGAGTGCGGCGCAGGTTATCCGGCGTCAAACTCCAGCTGGCACGGTACCCATGTCGCCGGCACCATTGCCGCAGTGACCAACAACAGCACCGGCGTGGCCGGCACTGCCTTCAACGCCAAGGTGGTCCCGGTACGCGTGCTGGGCAAGTGCGGCGGTTACACCTCCGACATCGCCGACGCCATCGTCTGGGCGTCGGGCGGCTCGGTCAGCGGCGTTCCGGCCAATGCCAATCCGGCCGAAGTGATCAACATGTCGCTGGGCGGCGGTGGCAGCTGCTCGGCGACCTACCAGAACGCCATCAACGGTGCGGTCGGGCGCGGTACGACGGTCGTCGTAGCGGCCGGCAACGAAGGCAGCAATGTGTCCGGTTCGGTGCCGGCCAACTGCGCCAACGTCATCGCCGTCGCTGCGACCACCAGCACCGGCGCCAAGGCCAGCTTCTCCAATTACGGCGCCGGCATCGACATTTCCGCCCCGGGTCAGGCCATCCTGTCCACCCTCAACACGGGAACCACCGTTCCGGGATCGGCGAGCTATGCCTCCTACAACGGAACCTCCATGGCCGCCCCGCACGTGGCCGGCGTGGTGGCGTTGATGCAGGCGGCAGCCCCCAGCGCGCTGACGCCCTCGCAGGTGGAAACCATCATCAAGAACACCGCGCGTGCGCTGCCAGGCGCCTGCTCGGGAGGATGCGGCGCGGGCATCGTCAATGCTGACGCGGCGGTCGTGGCCGCGCAGGGCGGTGGCGGTGGCAATCCGGACCCAGGCACGGGCAACGTGCTGCAGAACAACGTCGCGGTGGGCGGCCTCGCGGCGGGGACCGGTTCGGCACTGAGCTACACCGTTGCCGTGCCAAGCGGCGCCAGCCAGCTGCGCGTGGCGATCAGTGGCGGCAGCGGCGATGCCGACCTGTACGTACGCCAGGGAAGCGCACCGACCGATACGGTCTACACCTGCCGTCCCTACCTGAGCGGCAACAATGAGACCTGCACGATCAACAGTCCTGCAGCGGGAACCTGGCACGTGCGGATCAAGGCCTACAGTACGTTCTCCGGCCTGACGGTACGCGCGCAGTACTGATCCTCCGTGGAAGACACGGTGAGCAACGCCCCGGCTTTGCCCGGGGCGTTCTTTGTTGTTCCCCGGCATTCGATGACGCGTGACAGGGCGATGCGCCGCTGACTCAGCGTGGACAATCCCGATCAGCGCCGCAGGTGTCAGGGCGGAAGCTGGACTCTCCCAACAACGCGGAGAGCCACGATGAGAATGTCCTGCAAGCGCGCGATGCACGCCGTGTCGACCTCGGGCGCGATGGTGCTGACATCCCTGCTGCTGACGGCGCCAGCCTCGGCCGGCAGCGTGGACCTGGGTGGACTGTCGTCCGCGCCCACCCACACACAGTTCATCGTCCGATTCCGCGACAACAGTGCCCCGATGGCGGCGCCCCGTGCCCTGGCCAAGTCGCTGAAGGCCGCCGCATCGGGTGTTACGGCGAGCAGCGGTCACGCGCTACATCTACAGCCGGTGCGTCAGCTCGCCGTGGGACCGACCGTGGTCAGGGCGGACCAGTCGCTGGATGCGGTGCAGACCGAACAGCTGATGCGTCGTCTTGCCGCGGATCCGGACGTAGAGCATGTCGAGGTGGATCAGATCCTGCAGCCGACCGGCGTGCCTGATGACCCGAGGCTGCGTGAACAGTGGGGCTTTGGCACGTCAAAAGCAGCCATCAACGTGCGTCCGGCGTGGCGCAAATCCACCGGCAGCAACGTAGTGGTGGCGGTAATCGATACCGGCATCACCCGCCATCCCGACCTTGATGCAAACCTCCTGGCGGGCTATGACTTCATCAGCGACGCGGAAGCGGCCCGCGATGGCGACGGAAGGGATGCCGATCCCAGTGACGAAGGTGACTGGACCGCCGCCCAGCAGTGCGTGCCCTGGAATACTGGCTCGACCTCCAGCTGGCACGGCACCCATGTCACTGGAACGGTCGCGGCGGTCACCGACAATGCCACCGGCGTAGCGGGCACCGCGTACGACGCCAAGGTGGTGCCGGTGCGCGTGCTTGGACGGTGTGGCGGTACCCTGTCCGATATCGCCGATGCCATTGTATGGGCCTCCGGCGGCAGTGTAAGCGGGGTGCCGGCGAACCCTCACCCCGCCGAAGTCATCAACCTGTCGTTGGGCGGCCGCAGTCCCTGTTCATCCACCCTGCAGCGCGCCATCGACAGCGCTGTCGCGCGCGGCACGACCATCGTGGTGGCTGCAGGCAACCAGAGCACTGACGTTGCCGGCGTCATGCCCGCCAACTGCGCCGGGGTCATTGCGGTTGCGGCAACCACCCGCAGGGGCGCGAAAGCGGGCTTCTCCAACTTCGGCACGGGCATCGACATCTCCGCGCCGGGACAGACGATCCTGTCGACCCTCAATGCGGGGATGACACTGCCGCGGGAAGCGACGTACGCCGCCTACAACGGTACCTCGATGGCGGCCCCGCACGTGGCCGGTGTCGTGGCGCTGATGCAGGCTGTCGCACCGCAACCGCTGTCACCTGCGCAGGTGGAATCCATCATCAAGAGCACCGCGCGTGCGCTACCGGGGGCCTGTTCGGGCGGGTGCGGAGCGGGCATCGTCAACGCTGACGCGGCAGTGGATGAAGCAATCGCATCAGGCAAGCGCTGATACGACGTCGCGGTGCCGGGGCGCGGCGTGGCGGGCAGGCCGCCGTGCCGCTTGAGGCAGGGCGCTCAGGCCGCTTCGAAACGATTCTCGGCCACGTTCTTGCGCACGCTGCGCGGATCCCAGATGCGGCCATTCATCGCGATGTGGACGCCAGCGGGCAGCGATTGCACCGCGCCGATGGCACAGCCGATATTGAACTCCGCATCCGAACCACGGAAACGCGCGGGGCTGAGTGCACCGGTCATGACGATCGTCTTGTCCGGAATCGTCGCCAGCACCTTGCCGGTGGCCACCATCGAATCGGTACCGTGGGTCACCAGTACATGCCGTGTCGACTGGGCGGCGATCGTGGCCCGGATCAGCTCGCGGTCGTCATCGGTGATGTGCAGCGAATCCTTGCGCAGGATCGGAATGACGTTGAAACGGAAGGTCACGCCCAGTTCGCGCAGGATCATGCCGATCTGCGGATCGCCGATCTGGTAATCCGATTTGTCATCGAAGTAGATCTTGTCGATCGTGCCACCGGTGGTGACAATCAGGAGGTCTTCCATCATGGGCATGTCTTCGAAGCCTGGAGCAGCGATGCGGGAACGGAACCGCGATGATACCGGGGCGCGCCGCGCACGTCAGGGGTGCTTTCGGCTGAAACGGGCGCGCAGACCGGGCAGGCTCCCCGCCAGGATCACCACCAGCGACAGCGCGACCGCCAGCAGTGCCAGTCCCCGCGTCTGCGGATGGCTCCAGGCACTCATCACGCCGTGACTGAACCAGCCAAGCGCGAGCACCTGGGCCCAGAACGCGGCCTTGGTCCAGCCACATCGCAGTGCGATGGCCAGGACCAGCGGGGGCGCAGTGAAGACCAGCTGTGCCGCCAGCCAATGCCGGTCGTTGATGAACCACACGGCATACACGGCGGCAAGCGCCATCAGCGCCAGCATCAGCGTGGTGCGGGTGGCCGCGACCGCCATCAGCCCAGCCGCCGCGCGATGTCGGCGACACGGCGGCCGAGCGCGCGCGCCAGCGAGGCTTCATCCTCGCTCGGCTGTGGGTCGTCCTGGCTGCCGGCCACGTGACTGGCGCCGTAGGGTGTGCCGCCGGTCGTAGTATGGCTCAGGGCGGTTTCGGTGAACGGAATGCCGACGATCAGGCAGCCATGGTGCAGCAGCGGAAGCTGCATCGACAGCAGCGTCGACTCCTGCCCCCCATGCATGGAGGCGGTGGAGGTGAACACCGCCGCCGGCTTGCCGGACAGGGTGCCGTTGACCCATTCCGCGCCCAGTCCATCAAGGAAGTGCTTCATCGGCGCGGCCATGTTGCCGAAGCGGGTGGGGCTGCCGATCAGCAGGCCATCGCATTCGACGAGGTCGGCGACGCTGACGTAGGGCGCTCCGTCCTCCGGCACGGGAGGACGCGCGGTCTGGGTCACTGCGGCCACGGCCGGGACGCTGCGCAGGCGTGCGCTCATGCCCGGAACCTCGCCGATGCCCCGCGCGATCTGTCGCGCCAGCCGCGCCACCGAACCGCCTCGGCTGTAGTAGAGCACCAGGATCTCGCCCATCGTCGTCCGCTTTCTCGTCCAGGAGACGCCAGTATGGCTATCCTGCGCCCATCCTGCATCGGGTACGCTTGCGCCGATGGAACCGTTGAATACGATCAATCTATGGATGGAGCGCGTGCGCGACCGTCCTCGCGCAGCGAGCTTTGGCCGATTCCTGTGGCGCCGCTTCCTCGATGACCGGCTGTTCCAGGCGGCTGCGGCGCTGGCCTACACGACGGTTTTCGCCCTCGTGCCACTGGCGATCGTGGTGTTCGGTGTGCTGTCGGCGTTTCCGGTCTTTGATCGCTGGAGCGACCAGCTCAGTGATTATGTCTTCTCCAACTTCGTGCCCAGTGCGGCGCGCGCCGCCGAGGGCTATCTGCGCCAGTTCAGCGCCAGCGCGGGGCAGCTGACGGCCGCCGGCTTCATCGCGCTGGTGATTTCGCTGCTGATCACCTTGAACAGCGTCGAAGAGACGTTCAACCAGATCTGGCGGGTGGGTTCCTCGCGGCCCAAGCTGACCCGTTTCCTGGTGTACTGGACCGTACTGACCCTCGGCGCGATGCTGGCGGCCGCCTCGCTGGCCGTATCCGCACGGGTGTTCGCGCTGCCGTTGTTCGGAACGCAGGAAGGGGCCTGGCTGGCGGATTTTTCCCTGCGACTGGCACCGGTGTTGATTGAGTTCGTATGCATCAGCCTGGTCTATCGCGTGGTGCCGCACCATACAGTCAGATGGAAGCACGCGATCCCCGGGGCGATCCTGGCAGCGATCCTGCTGGAACTGGTGAAATGGGGGATCGGCGCGTACCTGGGCAGCTTCCAGTCCTACCAGAAGCTCTACGGTACGGTCGCGTTCGTGCCGATTCTGCTGCTGTGGATCTATCTATGCTGGGTAGCGGTCCTGCTGGGCGCGTCACTGGCCTCGTCGATGGCTGCCTTCCGCTACCAGCCGGTGGAGCTGCGCCTGCCGCAGGGCTATGAGTTCTACGCGCTGCTGCGCCTGGTGGGGCGGTTCCAGCAGGCGCGCGCGCTGGGCAAGGGGCTGGACGACGACGAAATCCTGCAGCACGAGCCGATGATGACCGATTCGTTGCTGCACCAGCTGCTGTGCGAGCTGGAGCGCATCGACCTGCTGCGCCGCGCGGAAACCGGCGAGTGGATGCTGGCACGCGACCTGGACCAGCTCACGCTGGTGGATCTCTACGAAGCCACGCAGCTGCGCATTCCGGTCGCCGAGGCGCACCTGCCGTACCGCCACGACAGTCTGGGCCAGGCGGCACTGGCGGCGCTGGACGAGCTGCGGTTGCCACTGCGTGAGAAACTCAAGCGTCGCGTCAGCGACATCTATCCTCCCGGAGAATCCTCTCGATGACATGCAAGCCGTTGGTCATTACGTTGTCGGTCCTGCTGCTGGCCGCCTGCAAGCCTGCGGCGGAACCGGCCGCGCCCGTGCCCGCCGCCGCGCCGGCCCCCGCCGAAACCACTGCGCCGGCGGCCGCGGCTGATCCGGATGCCGCGCTCAGTGCACCGGACGGCGATGCCGCGGCCGACCGGGTCACTGCCGAGTTCCCGACCCTGAAGGTGAAGACGGTCGACGGCGCCGACTACGATCTGGCTGCGCATCGCGGCAAGTGGGTGGTGGTCAACTTCTGGGCGACCTGGTGTGCCCCATGCCGCAAGGAGATGCCTGAGTTGTCGGCGCTGCACGCGATGCGCAGCGAGATCGAGGTGGTGGGACTGGCCTATGAAGAGATTGAACCGGCGGCAATGCAGGCGTTCCTGAAGGAACGCCCGGTGACCTATCCGATCGCCATCGTGGACCCGTATGACCCCCCGGCCGATTTCGCCACGCCGCGCGGACTGCCGCTGACCCATTTGATCGATCCGCAGGGCAAGGTCGCGCATTCGTTCGTAGGGCCGGTGACTGCCGCCGAAATCGAAGCGCGCATCCGCGGGTAGCGCGTGTTGTCCGGCCGTCGGTTGACGGCCAGCGGCCGTCACTACCGGGGCCGGTCAGTCGACCGGAAAGCGGTCAAGCGGCTTGAGCACGCCATACTTCTCGTGGTGAAGCTTGCCCTTCAGCGGGGGGAGCTCCGGCAGCGCCTGGTCCAGGTGGGTGTCCGGCAGGCGGTCGAGCAGGTCGCGCACCAGGGTCAGGCGGCCACGGCGCTGGTCGTTGAAATCAACCAGCGTCCACGGTGCATGCTTGCGGTGCGTGGCTTCGAGCATGGCCTCGCGTGCTTCGGTGTAGGCCTGGTACTTGTCGCGCGACTGCAGGTCGACCGGGGACAGTTTCCAGCCTTTCAGCGGGTCCACGTGGCGCTCGGCGAAGCGCTCCTCCTGCTTGCTCTGGTCCACCGTCAGCCAGTATTTGAACAGCAGGATGCCGTCATCGACCAGCAGCTGTTCGAACACCGGAGCCTGCTGCAGGAACTGGTGGTACTGCGTGTCGCTGCAGTAACCCATGACGCGTTCCACGCCAGCACGGTTGTACCAGCTGCGGTCCATCAGCACGATCTCGCCGGCGCTGGGCAGGTGCGTGGTGTAACGCTGGAAGTACCACTGCGTCGCTTCGCGCTCGGTGGGCCTGGGCAGTGCCACGACGCGGCACTGGCGCGGGTTGAGGTGCTGGCTGATGGCCTGGATCGCACCGCCCTTGCCGGCGGTGTCGCGCCCTTCGAACAGCACCAGCACCCGCTGCCCGGTCAGCTGCACCCAGCGCGCCATGGTGGCCAGTTCCAGCTGCATCGGTTCCAGCAGGGCCTCGTAGGCCTTGCGCTTGAGCTTGGACATCCAGATCTCCTTCGACGGTGTCGACGCAGTCTGGCGCCTCGGCGGTTCAGGCGATGTGCGCGCCCTGCCAGCCCTGCGTGGCGGCCAGTTGCTGCAGCACCGCCGCGTAGTCCACGGCGAAGCCCGCCATGTCGAAGACGCCGCTCTGCAGCCGCGCGCGCGCCAGCTCGGCCCGCAGCTGGGCAAGCGCGGCCGGATCGGTGCCCAGGGCTACTGCGCGGGCAACGAAGCCGGCGTCGTCGGCAACGTTCATGTGCTCCAGCCCGAGATGGTGGTTCAGGCTGCCGGCAACCCGCGCGGCGAAGGTATCGCCCGGGCAGGTCAGCACCGGGCAGCCGGCCCACAGCGCGTCGGACGCCGTGGTGTGGGCATTGTAGGGGTGCGTGTCGAGGAACAGGTCGGCCAGTGCATAACGGGCCAGGTAGTGGGCATGCGGCAGCTTGGCCATGAACACCAGTCGCGCCGGATCCACGCCTGCAGCACGCGCCGCCTGGCGCAACCGGTCGTCGGCACGGCCCGGACCGGACAGCAGCCACAGTACGCTGCCCGCTACGCCCCGCAGCACGGCGAACGCACGCGCCATGCTGCGCGGGTTCAATTTGTAGCTGTTGTTGAAGCAGCAGAACACCAGGCCGGTTTCCGGCAGCCCGCAGGCAGCCCGGGTCGGCGCTGGCTCGAGCGCGCGGGTGCTGTCGGAGGGCTGGAACGCACGCGGCAGGCGCAGCACGCGTTCGCTGAAATGCGGTTCCAGCGCGGGTGGCAGCACGAACGCATCGGCCAGCACCGCGTCCATCCACGCCGCGCCCGACGTCCCCGGGTACGCCAGCCAGTTCACCTGCAACGGGGCAGGGCGCAGTGCCAGCACTTCGGGCGTACCACCGCCGCCCCAGCCACGCAGGTCGACCAGCACGTCGATGCCCTGCCGGCGGATGGCGTCCGCCACGTCGGCGTGACGCAGTCCGGCGACCTCGTGCAGGCGCGAAGCGGCGGACAGGCGACGGCGGATCGGGCTGCCGTCATCCCGGTTGAGCGCGAACAGATGCATCTGCAGCGCGGGGTCGGCCTGCAGCTGTTCCAGCAATGCCACCGTCAGCAGGCCGGTGGGATGGGCACCGAAGCCGTTGGACAGCCAACCTACGCGCAGTGGGCCCTGCGTCCTGACGCGGCTTGGCGGCAGCGGCCGGATGGCCTGGGCGATCTGCGCAGCGCGCAGGCGTGCACAGGCCAGCTGCTCGGCTGCACTGGCGTCTTCGCTCAGGAACGCAAAGGGCTCAACCGCCCCCTGGCCCTGCGCCACCGCGTGCCGGACCTGCCGTGACAGCGCCTCCACGTCCTGCCAGTCGCACAGCCGGCGCTGCCACGCCAGCCGCTGGGCAGCGATATAAGGCTCGCCGGGCATCAGCGCATGCGCGCGACGATAGGCGTCGGCGGCGCCCTCGGCGTCTCCGGAATCTTCCAGTGCATGGCCCAGCCACAGCGCAATGCCAGGATGCCGTGGCGCGACCGCGGCTGCTTCGCCGAGCAGGCGTGCGGCATCGGCATGCGCCCCGGCCATCCATGCGGCGCGTCCCAGCCGCGCCAGCGCCTCCGGATGCCCCGGGCGCAACTGCAGCGCACGCCGCGCGGCCTGCTCGCCGGCGCTGCGGTCGCCGGCTTCAAGCTCGGCATCGGCCAGCATCACCCAGGCGATGAAGTCCGCCGGTTGGCGGCGCACGGCCTGTTGCAGCTGCAGGCGCTGGTTGCCGGACTGCACCGGTCAGGCCGACGCTGCCAGCTGGGCCAGCGCATCGGCCTGGTGTTCCTGCGCCAACCGCTGCAGCAGCACGTCCATGTCGCCGGCCATCACGTTCGCCAGGTCATACAGGGTCAGCCCTTCCACCCGGTGATCGGTGATCCGGCCCTGCGGGAAGCTGTAGGTCCGGATGCGCTGGCTGCGATCGCCGCTGCCGACCTGGAGGCGACGCGATTCAGCCTGTGCGGCATCCTGGCGCGAGCGTTCGGCATCCAGCAGCTGCGCCTTCAGGCGCTTCATCGCCTTGTCGCGGTTCGCATGCTGGCTGCGTTCGGTCTGGCATTCGACCACCACGCCGGTAGGCACGTGGGTGATGCGGATGGCGGACTCGGTCTTGTTGACATGCTGGCCGCCCGCGCCGGACGAGCGGAACGTGTCCACCCTCAGGTCGGCCGGATTGATCTGCACCTCGTCGATCTCATCGGCCTCGGGAATGATCGCCACGGTCGCGGCCGAGGTGTGGATGCGCCCCTGCGACTCGGTGGCCGGCACACGCTGCACGCGGTGCGTACCGGATTCGAACTTCAGCCGCGAGAACGCACCCCGTCCAACGACGCGCGCGACCACTTCCTTGTAGCCGCCGTGCTCGCCGGGACTGTCCGATTCAACTTCGACCTTCCAGCCCTGGCGTTCGGCGTAGCGGGCATACATGCGGAACAGGTCACCGGCAAAGATCGCGGCTTCATCACCACCGGTGCCGGCGCGGACTTCCAGGAACAGGTTGCCGTCGTCGCGTGCATCGCGCGGCACCAGCAGCAATGCCAGCTCGACGTCCAGCGCCTGCAGGCGCTGCTGCGCCGCCGTAACCTCCTCTTCGGCCAGCTCGCGCAGGTCAGGATCGGCACGCATTGCCTCGGCGGCGGCCAGGTCGGCGTTGGCGCGGGCTTCGTCGGCCAACGCGGTGGCGACCGGTTCCAACTGGGCGAACTCGCGGGAAAGATCGCGGAAGCGTTTGTTGTCCGCAACCACGGCTGGGTCGGACAGCAGGCGCTCGAGTTCTTCGCGGCGCTCGGCCAGCGCTTCAAGCTTACGGCGCAGGGTCGGCGTCATCGGGTCTCACAGGGGAATGGTGGTAGCCCGGCACGGCCGGGAACAGGCGCTCGGCGGCGCGGGTCAGGTCGGCATCCCCGGTCAACGCGGCCGCACGCAGGGCCGCGGTGGGGGGGTGCAGCAGGCGGTTGGTCAACCCATGCGCCAGCAGCTCCAGCACCTCCTCGGCCGGTCTGCCGTTGGCCAGCTGGGCGCGGGCGCGCTCAAGCATCTGTGCCCGGGTGGTTTCACCGAACGCACGCAGCTGCTTCAGCGGCGCATGGTGTGCGCCTGCCTGCTGGGTTTCGATGAAGCGCGCTACCTGCAGGTCGATGATCGCTTCGGCTTCGGCTGCGGCTTCGCGACGACTGCGGCGGTTGTCCTCGACGGCCTTTTCCAGGTCGTCGACGGTGTACAGGAAGGCATCGGCCAGCGAAGCGACGTCGCCGTCGATGTCGCGAGGCACGGCCAGGTCGAACAACAGCATCGGCTTGTGCCGGCGGGTGCGCAGGGCGGCGGCGACGGCCTCGCGGTGGATCACCGGCTCGCGTGCCGCGGTGGCGGAAAACACGATGTCCGCCTCGGCCAGATGGCGATCCAGCTCGGTCAACGGCAGTGCCACCCCGCCATGTCGGGTAGCCAGCTCCTGCGCATGGGCCAGCGTGCGGTTGGCGATCAGCAGGCGGCGGACCTTGCCATCGCTGAGATGGCGGGCCGCCAGTTCGATGGTCTCGCCCGCACCGACCAGCAGCACGGTGGAATCCTCCAGCCGTGCGAACGAGTTCTGCGCCAGGCGCACGGCGGCAGAGGCCACCGACACCGGATTGGCGCCGACCTGGGTATCGGTACGCGCGCGCTTGGCGACCGAGAACGTCTGCTGGAACAGGCGATCCAGGCGCTGGCCCAGCAGGCCATGTTCGCGTGCCACCGACCAGGCATCCTTCACCTGTCCCAGGATCTGCGGTTCGCCGAGCACCATCGAATCCAGCCCGGTCGCCACGCGGAACAGGTGGCGCACCGCGTCCGCGTCGGCGTGCTGGTAGAGGTAACCCTGCAGGTCGCCCGCCTGACCCTGCAGCCAGTGGTTGAGGGCGGTCTGTGAATCGGCGACGGCGTACAGTTCGGTGCGGTTGCAGGTGGACAGCAGCACGGCTTCGGCGATCTGCGGGGTGTCGCGCAGAGAACCCAGCGCGCGCGGAAGCGCCTCACCGGCAAACGCCGCGCGTTCGCGCAGGTCCACCGGTGCGGTCTGATGATTCAGTCCGAGCACCCACAGGGTCATTGTTCAGTTGCTTGCGATAAGCTGCTGGCCATAGGCACACATTTTAAGGCCCCAATGCC
>JAZBLM010000073.1:0-17972 GCA_037033225.1 Pseudomonadota bacterium | reverse complement strand
AGTCCGCGCCGGGCCACAGCGAGTTCCTCGGCACCGGCGGCAGCCTGTACTACCTTCGGCATACCGATGTGCTGCCGGGCTCGGAACAGGTGGTGCTGGAAGTGCGTGACCGCACCACCGGCCGCAGCGAAACCCGCGTCACCCTGCAGGAGGGCGTCGATTACGAGATCGATGACCTGCAGGGTCGGTTGATCCTGACCCGGCCGCTGGCCATGCTGACCCGCGAGAACGTACGCAGCATCACCCGCGACATGCCGCTGGACGGTTATGACCAGCTGCTGCTGGTGGACTACGAATACGTGCCACTGGGCTTCAGCAGTGATGACGTGACGATGGGCGCGCGCGGTCGGCAGTGGATCGGTGACCACGTGGCGGTCGGCGGGATCTGGGTTGAGGAAAACCGCAGCGGCGAGAACTACACGCTCAAAGGCGCCGACCTGACCCTGCAGGCCGGTCGCGGCACCTACGTCAAGGTGGAACATACCGAAACCGATGCCACCGCCGCGCCGGTGTTCTACTCCGACAACGGCGGCCTGAGCTTCATCCGCCGCAATCCGTATGAAGTACAGCGATCGGGCAGTGCGACCGCGGTGGAAGCGCGCGCCAATCTGCGCGAGCTCGGCTGGACCACGCAGGACTGGAGCCTGGGCGCCTGGTGGCGTGACGTGGACGCGGGCTTCTCGGTCGCCCGGCAGGACACCGGGCTGGCACTGGAGGAGTACGGTGCGGAGTTCCTCGGTTATCTGACCGACGATCTCAGCCTGTATGGCCGGCACACGCGCACTGAACAGGGCGAACTCGCACTGGAGCAGACCCAGCTGACCGCCGACTGGCGGCTGGGTGACGACGGGCAGTGGACCGGCGAGCTGCGCCGCGTGCGCGAAGAGCAGAGCCTGCAGACGGTGGACGCGCTGCTGGCAGCGATCGGTTACCGCCAGCGCTTCGGTTCATCGTGGGAGCTCTACAGCACCGGCCAGGTCACCGTGGACGACGATGGCGGTGCGTACGAAAAGAATGATCTGCTGACCCTGGGGGCGCGTTACCTGTTTGGCGACCGCAGCAGCGTGGGGGCGGAAGTCAGTGGCGGCAGCCGCGGTCACGGTGGCAAGGTCGATGCCGAGTACCGGATGGCGCCGGACCACAGTCTGTATGGCAGCTACAGCTACAGCAGCGACCGCACCGGGACCGATCCGTTGTTCGACACCGGCCTGCAGTCGGGCTGGACGCTGGGCCAGCGCTGGCGCCTGAGCAACCAGGTCAATGTCTACAACGAAAGCCAGTACCTGAAAGATCGACGTCAGGACAACGCCGGGCTGGTGCATACCTTCGGCATGGACTTCTATCCGGCGCAGGGCTGGAACCTGGGTTTTACGGTGATGGACGGTGAGCTGGAATCCACCCTGGGCCGCATCGACCGTCGCGCATACAGCGTCAGCGGCGGCCGCACCGATGCGGTGGCGCAGTGGAACAGCAAGCTGGAATACCGCCATGATTCCGGCGCCGAGCAGCGCGAACAGTGGGTGACCACCAACCGCCTGCTGTACAAGCTCAACGAAGACTGGCGCCTCGCGCTGCGCGCGAACTATGCCGATACGCAGGACCGGATCAACCCCGTGGCCGATGCCAAGCTGGTGGAAACCAACATGGGCTTTGCCTGGCGCCCGCATGACAGCACGCGCTGGGCGGCGTTCGGCAAGTTCACCTATCTCTACGACGTGGCCTCGCTTGGGCAGGAAGGCGGCAACCTGTATGACCAGCGTTCGCAGGTGCTGTCACTGGAAGGCATACGCCAGTTCGGTGCGCGCTGGGAATTGGCCGGCAAGCTGGCGTCGCGCTGGGGCGACTATCGCACTGGTCGCGGCGAGGGGGCCTGGCTGGACAGCCGTGCCGACTTCGCCGCGCTGCAGCTGCGCTACCACCTGTTCGAGAAATGGGAGGGGCTGGCGGAACACCGTTGGTTGAAGGTGCGCGAGGGCGGCGTGCGCAAAGGCTGGCTGCTGGGGGTGGACCGGAGAGTGGGTGAGAACTTCAAGATCGGCGCCGGCTACAACTTCACCGAGTTCAGCGACGACATGACCGAACTGCGTTACGACCAGAAGGGCTTCTTCCTGAATCTGGCAGGCTATTACTGAGGCGCGCGTCGCGCTTTGCACGGCGGACGCAAGCGTGGGCGCTGAACGGGTGACAACATCGGTGCGATGAATGAGGCATCCAGGCGGGCCGTTCAGCCCATCTGCACGATTATTCTCGCCTGTTAAGTCACCAAGTCATTGATAGAAATGAGGTTCTTGCAGAAAGCATCGGCTATCGCCATTGTCACCACATCGCGGTAGGGTGGACAGGTAGCCCGCACCATTGTTCCACTCTCGGAACACTGGAACTTTTTCGAGCTTTAGCAGTCGAAGTATCGGACTGCTAAGATGAGACCCATGAGCCAGAACACCTCTACTGCCCTTGTGGCAAACAATCTCCCGATTCCCAGTGCGCTCGGTTCGCTGGACGCCTACATCGGTGCCGTGCACCAGATCCCGGTGCTGTCGGTCGATGATGAGCAGGACCTGGCGCGTCGTTTCCGTGATCAGACCGATCTGGACGCGGCTCGCGAGCTGGTGCATTCGCACCTGCGCTTCGTGGTGCACGTGGCCCGTGGTTACAATGGCTACGGCCTCGCATTGGGCGACCTCATCCAGGAAGGCAACATCGGCCTGATGAAGGCGGTCAAGCGCTTCGACCCGGACATGGGCGTGCGCCTTGTGTCCTTCGCGGTGCATTGGATCCGCGCCGAGATGCACGAGTTCATCCTGAAGAACTGGCGCATCGTGAAGGTCGCCACGACCAAGGCGCAGCGCAAGCTGTTCTTCAACCTGCGCCGCTCCAAGAAGCGCCTGGGCTGGATGAACGCCGCCGAGGTCACCGCTGTTGCCAAGGACCTGAACGTTTCCGAGCGCGAAGTGCTGGAAATGGAGTCGCGCCTGTCCGGCCGCGATGTCGGCTTCGATGCCCCCGACAGCGACGACGATGATCATGCACCGCCGTCGCCGGCAGCCTACCTGATGGCCAACGAGGAAGATCCTTCGCAGGCCTATGAGCGGGCCGACAGCGAAGACCACCAGCTGGAACTGCTGCGCGAAGGCATGGCCGAGCTGGATGCCCGCTCACGCGACATCATCGCCCGCCGCTGGCTGGATGCGGACAGCAAGGTCACGCTGCAGGAACTGGCTGACGAGTACGGCGTTTCCGCCGAACGCATCCGCCAGGTGGAAGCGAACGCGCTGAAGAAGATGAAGGCGCTGTTTACCGCTTGACCCGCAACGTCAGCGGCATACAGAAACGCCGGGCACTGCCCGGCGTTTCTTTCCGTAGTGACGGCCGCTGGCCGTCAATCGATCACGGCCGCTGGCCGTCAACCCATTACGGCCGCTCGCGCGCGATCGCCCGCCAGCCGATGTCGGTGCGGTGGAACGCGTTCGCCCACGTGACCTTCGCCACGCCCGCGTAGGCGTTCGCCTGTGCATCGCTCACGCTCTCACCCAGGGCGGCCACGCACAGCACCCGTCCACCGGCACTGACCACATTTCCCTGCGCGTCGAGCGCGGTGCCTGCGTGGAAGACCTTGGCGGTCTCAGGTACCGCGTCCAGCCCGCTGATGACATCACCCATAAGCGGCGCTTCCGGATACGGAGACGCGGCCAGCACTACGCCCAGCGACGGCCGCGGATCCCACTGCGCCTGCACCTGGTCCAGTCGTCCGTCGATCGCCGCCTGTACGAGCTCCAGCAGGTCCGACTGCAGCCGCAGCATCACCGGCTGCGTCTCCGGGTCACCGAAGCGCACGTTGAACTCGATCACCTTCGGCGCACCGCTGGCATCGATCATCAGCCCGGCGTACAGGAAACCGGTGAACGGCACGCCGTCGGCGATCATGCCCTGCACGGTGGGCTGGACCACCTCGCGCATCACGCGCGCGTGCACCTCCGGCGTCACCACCGGCGCGGGCGAATAGGCGCCCATGCCGCCGGTGTTCGGGCCGGTGTCGCCGTCGCCGACGCGCTTGTGGTCCTGTGACGTGGCCATCGGCAGCGCATGCACGCCATCAACCATCGAAATGAAGCTGGCCTCTTCGCCGTCGAGGAACTCCTCGATCACCACGCGCGCACCGGCATCACCGAAGGCATTGCCGGACAGCATGTCGCGCACCGCCGCCTCGGCTTCGCCCAGCGACATCGCCACGATCACGCCCTTGCCGGCGGCCAGGCCATCGGCCTTGATGACGATCGGCGCACCCTTGTCGCGCACAAAGGCCAGGGCGGCATCGACATCGGTATGCACGGCGTACCATGCCGTCGGGATGTTGTGGCGCGCCAGGAAGTCCTTGGCGTAGGCTTTGCTGCCTTCCAGCTGCGCGGCGGCGGCAGTCGGCCCGAAGATGCGCAGGTCCGCAGCGCGGAACGCGTCGACCACGCCGGCCACCAGCGGTACTTCCGGCCCGACCACGGTGACGGCGATGTCTTCGGCACGGGCCAATGCGAGCAGGCCATCGATGTCGGTGACCTTGACCGCCACGTTGCGGCATTTCGTTTCAGTCGCGGTGCCGGCATTGCCCGGCGCCACCAGTACTTCGCTGACCTGCGGGGACTGGGCCAGCTTCCAGGCCAGGGCGTGTTCGCGGCCGCCGGAGCCGATGACGAGTAACTTCATGAAAAATAGCCCAAGAGGAAAGTGGAAGTGCCGACCATCATCGGAGTAGCGCTGGCGACTTGGGTAGCATTAGCCAGAATCTCAAGGCTCTCTTTTATGGTGTCGTAGAATTTCGACTTCCGAACTACGTCGGGTTGCTCCTTAGCGACCAATGAAAGCTCCGCAGCTAGAACTTTTGCGGTATCAATGACCGAAGACGGGCTGATGAATCGATGGCGGCGTATCAATGACTGAAGCTGTTCGATGCGCATAAGAATCAAGCTCTTGACGTCTTCTGGCAAATCCAACTCCATAAGCATGCCAGTCGCTTGCTCAAGCAGTTGTCCGATCGCCTTGAACTCCTCGTCCGCAACAAGGCCGACTGGACGTCTGCTATCAATCAGAGCGGCGTGAGCTCTTAGCGTGAAGATCGTCACCTCATCAATATGCTGAATGAACTCCGCCCACGGCTTTGACAAAGATGCGGAGTGAAATCCATTAATAATTCGAAGCTTCCAATAGTCGACGCTTGTCTGGTCACCATGCACAGCGAGGACTTCCTTCCCAGCGTTCTCGGCGAGTGTAAGGAACTGCCCAAGGGCGCCGACAAGTTCTACATGGGATCCGACTTCAAGAACATCTCGCCACGTGTCGACGCAGGAGCGGCTCTTGCTTTGCACACGGCAATTTTCCAGGATCAGCAGAAGGCTGTGTGCTGAGTTGTTCACTGATTTCCTTCCAGGCTCTTTTATGACGCCGTCAGTGACGGAAGTGGCGCACGCCGGTGAACACCATCGCCATGCCATGCTCATCCGCTGCGGCGATCACCTCGGCATCGCGCATCGAACCGCCGGGCTGGATCACCGCCTTGATGCCGGCAGCGGCAGCGGCGTCGATACCATCGCGGAACGGGAAGAACGCATCAGAGGCCATCACCGAACCCTGCACCACCAGGTTCGCGTCGGTGGCCTTGATGCCGGCGATGCGCGCGGAGTAGATGCGGCTCATCTGGCCGGCGCCCACGCCGATGGTGCGGTTGTCGCGCGCGTAGACGATTGCATTGGACTTGACGAACTTGGCGACCTTCCAGGCGAACAGCAGGTCGGTGAACTGCTTTTCCGTCGGCGCCAGCTGGCTGACGACCTTCAGTTCATCGCGAAGCATGACCCGATTGTCCGACGACTGCAGCAGCAGGCCGGAGCCGATGCGCTTGCTGTCGAAATTGTTCAGGCCCTCGCCATGCGGAATGCGCAGCACGCGCACGTTGGCCTTCTTCGTCGCGTACTCCAGCGCCGCCGCGTCGTACTCCGGCGCGATCAGTACCTCGACGAACTGGCGGTCCAGGATGACCTGCGTCGTGGCCAGGTCCAGCGGCCGGTTGAACGCAATGATGCCGCCGAAGGCGCTGGTCGGATCCGTGGCGTAGGCCAGCTCATAGGCATCGCCCGTACCCGCGCCGACGGCCACCCCACAAGGATTGGCGTGCTTGACGATGACGCAGGCCGGCGCGTCGAACTGGCGAACGCATTCCCAGGCGGCATCGGCGTCGGCCAGGTTGTTGTAGCTCAACTCCTTGCCCTGCAGCTGCTGGAACGTGGCCAGCGTGCCGGGCACCGGATGCAGGTCGCGGTAGAAGGCGCCGCTCTGGTGCGGATTTTCGCCGTAGCGCAGGTCCATGACTTTGACGAAGGTGGAATTCATCTGTGCTGGATAGTCGCTGCGCACCGGTACAGCGCTCTCGCGCGATGCCACCGCCGACAGGTAGTTGCTGATCGCCGCATCGTACTGGGCCACACGGTTGAACGCGGCGACCGAGAACGCAAAACGCTTGGCGGCCGACAGCTGGCCATCGTGTGTGTCCAGCTCGCCGAGCAGTTCATCGTACTGGGATGGATCGGTCGCCACCGCAACGCGGGCGAAGTTCTTGGCGGCCGAGCGCAGCATTGCCGGACCACCGATGTCGATGTTCTCCACGGCATCGTCCAGCGAACAATCGGCTTTCGCCGTAACCGACTCGAACGGATACAGGTTCAGCACCAGCAGGTCGATCGCTCCGATGCCATGTGCAGCCATCACCGCATCGTCGGTGCCGGCGCGACCGAGCAGGCCGCCGTGCACCATCGGGTGCAGCGTCTTGACCCGCCCATCCATCATTTCCGGGAAGCCGGTGACATCGGCGACATCCTTGACCTGCAGCCCCGCCTCGCGGATCGCCTTGGCGGTGCCGCCGGTGGACAACAGTTCAACGCCCCGCGCGGCCAGCGCGGTAGCCAGGTCTATCAGGCCGGTCTTGTCGGAAACGGAAAGCAGGGCCCGGCGAACGGGCAGCAGGTCAGCACTCATGGGAACAGGGCAACGGCAGCAGGCGGGGCCGTTATTGTAGGACGTGCCGGGCCGCTGGACGAATCATGCCCGCAGCGGGCGGGCTGCTGCTGCGCCGCGCATGTGCGGGGCGCGTGGGACAGCGCTCAGGCGCTGATGCCGTACTCTTTCAGCTTCTTGCGCAGCGTCGCGCGATGGATGCCCAGCATCGCTGCGGCGCGGCTCTGGTTGCCTTCGCAATGGTTCAGCACCTCCACGAACAGCGGGATCTCCATCTCGCGCAGCACGATCTCGTAGACGTCGTCGGCATCGCAGCCATCCAGGTCGCGCAGGTAGCGGCGCACGGACTGGGCCACGTGTTCGCGGAGCGGAGGACGCGCAGCGCCACGACTGGTGTCAGGACGAGAGAGTACAGCGTTCAATGGAAATCCCGATCTGGTGGCCGCGCCCGAGCGGAGGCTGGCGCTGGCGAAGAAGGTGGTGGCCGCCAGTCTAGCGCGAGCAGGCGCCCCCTGCACGGGGCGCCTGACTGTTGAAGCTCACAGGAATTCGAAGTTGAATGCGACCGTCGATGCCGCCGGTTCCTTGACCTGGAAGGCGATGCGGGCGCTCTGGCCCGGCTCCAGTGGCGCCGTGGTGGCCGCGGCGGCGCCCAGATAATCAGCCGCCTCGAACACCCCGGTGCCGATCACCCGGCCGTCCGGATCCGAAAGCGACAGCCGTATCGACGGCCAGTCCTGCGCCCAGCGCGCGTCGTTGCGGATGCTGGCCTGCACCTGCAGCGCACCGGCCTGCCCCGCTACCGGCCGCACGTCGCGGCTGGTCATGGTGAATGCGGCCGGTTCATGCCAGGCCGGCACGGAGCAGCGCAGCACGCCGCACAGCGCGGTCACCAGCGGCCGGGTGCCCGCATCGGCTGCCAGCCGCGCGCGATCGGCCACGGAGATCTGCAACAACAGCAACAGGGAGAGGCCCGCCACCGCGATCCAGCCGCGGCGCGAGGCGGGACGCGGCGGGGCGGCGGGACGCAGGAAAACCGGGGCGGCTGTCCCGGCGGAAGCGCCGGTGGCATGAGCGCCGTCCGCGATGGAGACCGTCGTCGTAGGCGCTGTGCGGTCCTCAGCGGCACCTGCATGGACCGCCTCGTCGGTGCGCCGATCCACGTCCAGTGCCGCGTGATCGCGATCAGCCCCGGCTGCCGGATCCTCCACGTCATCGGCGTGCGCAGGCGACGCTTCGGCCGGCGTGTCGGCCCGCCTGGCGTGAGCGGGCGCATCGGCGTCCTGTGCCTGCGAAGGGCGCAGGAATGTCGCCAGCGGTCGACGGGGCGGAGTCTGTTCGGACATGAAAGTACCGGCTCGGGTCCAGCGCCTATTCAATCACGAGTTGCCGCGATCAGGCGCGGCGGGTGCCGGTGATGCGCATCCAGTCGCCGTCCTGCGTTGCCTGCAGGTTGTCGAACCACGCCGCATACCGCTCCAGCAGTTCGCCCTCCTGCCCATGCAGGATGCCGGACAGGGCAATGCGCCCGCCGGTGGCGACGCGCGCGGCGAGCAGCTCGGCCAGTGCATCGAGGGCCGAAGCGAGGATGTTGGCCACCACGACCGGATAGGTGGCGACCGGTTCGTCCTGCGGCAGGTGGACATGCATGCGCGCCATTTCGCCGTTGCGTTCAGCGTTGTCGGCGGTGGCGATCAGGGCCTGCGGATCGTTGTCCACGCCGATGGCGTCGGCCGCCCCCAGCTTCAGCGCGGCCAGCGCCAGGATGCCCGAACCGCAGCCGAAGTCGAGCACCCGCCGGCCCTGCAGCAGGCCTTCGCCGGCCAGGCTGTCCAGCCAGCGCAGGCACAGCGCGGTGGTCGGGTGCGTGCCCGAACCAAACGCCAGGCCGGGATCCAGCCGGACGACCGCTGCATCGGCCGCCTGCGCCGCCTCGGGCAGCGCATGGTTCCACGGCACGATCCAGGTCCGTTCGCCGAAGGACAACGGCTCGAACTGATCCAGCCAGGCGCGTTCCCAGTCCTGGTCCTGCACCGCGCGGAAGCTGGCCGTCGACCAGTCCAGGCCTTCATCGAAGGCATCGAGCGCTGCCAACAGCAACAGGCCGTCGGTGTCATGCGGAAACAGCGCGCTCAGCACCACGGTGTCCCACATCGGCGTCTCGCCCACGCCCGGTTCGAGGATGGCCTGCTCGTTGCTGGTGTCGGCCTCGGCATCGAGCAGGGTGACCGCCAGCGCGCCGACATCCTCCAGCGCATTCTCGTAGCGGGGCTGGGTGGCTTCGGTGCAGCGCAGGGTCAGTTCCAGGAACGGCATGGGCAGGCGAGGGTCCGGCAAAGAAGGGCATGCTAGTCGATCCGGCCGCCGAGGTCGCCATGCGCGGGCCGCGCCAGACACTGAACGGCGCCGACCGGACAATGGCCCGGACCCTTGCTAGACTCACGCCCTTGCCTTGCGCATCAATGGCTTGAACCCGGATGGCGTTCGCACCTGCCCTGAAAACCTGGCTGCTCGTGGTGCCTGCCGTGGCATTGCTCGGCGCGGCCGGCGTGCGCATGGGAGGGCATCTGCTGCATGCGGAGGGATCGGCTGCGGCACTCGACGAAGGCGCGGCGGTACAGCGCGATGCTCCGACCACGCCGCAGGTGCTGCCGATCGCGCTGGCGCGTCGCCTGGCCAACGAGCAGCCAACCGATGCCGTGCCCTCCGGTCTGCCGCTGGACATCCGCGCGGACATCGAAGGCGACACCGACCTGTTCGCCTACGCGCAGCGGCTGCGCTGGCAGGCCGACAGCGGCAACGTGGAAGCGCGCTGGATGCTCAGCCGCGTCTACGACTACTGCAGCCAGTACGCACAGGATCCCGGCGGCTACCAGCTGGACAACAGCGTGTTGACCGGGCTGGGCGAGCGCACGGCCACGGCGATGGCTTCCGCGCGCGGCCGGGTGGCAGCGCGCTGCGGTGGGTTCGTGGCCAGCGACGGCCTGGGTCATCCGCTGGTGTTCGCACAGCGCCAGCAGGCAGCGCGCGGTGGAAACCTTGCGGCCGAAGCCGCCCTGCTGGCAGAAGGCGAGCCCCTGCAGCCCGACGCGTCCTACCGACGCGAACTGGTGCTGCGCGTGCGTGATTCGCATGACCCCGAAGCCTATATGGCGTTGGCACCGGCGATGGGCCTGCGCGCGGCCGGCGATCGCGCGATGACCGGCATGGTGGCGGGCGAAGCGCTGAGCGAGCTGGCCTGGCGCGTGGCGGCCTGTGAACTGGGCATGCCCTGCGGCAGTGACAGCGTGTTGATGAATGGTTTCTGCGCCAATGGCGGCATCTGCAGCCAGGATGCCGGGCAGGATTTCACTGATTTTGTATACGACGCTGCGGTATCGCGGCAGGGTGCGGAAAAAATGACCGAGTGGGTCGAAGAGCTGATTGGAAAGAGGAAAGGGCGATGAAATACCGTCGAATCCTGCATGGGGCGAAGTTCTGGTTCTGGGTGGCGCTATTCGTCGCCTATTCGGCCGGCGCGGTCGGCCTGCTGATGATCGACACCCAGGAAGACCGCTACCGACGACTGTCCAAGGTGGAACTGACCAAGGTGCAGTCCACGCCGGAGGTACGCCGTGCCGGCGCCAGCCAGGTGGCGGCGGTGTACCGCGCCCAGAGCGGCATGCCGTTCACCTCGCTGCCGGCAGGCAGCACGTTCCAGGTGGTGTGGCCCGATGGCTCCACCGAAACCATGGTGATCGTCGATCCCGCCTCGCCCAATGGCGTGCGTGCGGTCCCCGGCAGCCAGATTCCAGCGGCCACCGCCCGCTGACGGATCCCGGGCCCGTCGCCTTCAAGGCGACGCGCTGGCCCTGCGCGATCCCCGCCTGCATAGCCGGTTTCAGCCGGCCATGCCGGATCCCTGCGGCGGAGGCACTCCGCAGACGGTGCCGGGTCTGGTCCAGGCCACATTTTGCAGACCCGTCCGATAGGGCGCGGCGTCCGGCCTCTCTAGCATTGCCCATAACGAAAACAGAGTGGCTGATGCGTCATTGCATGTCCCGAACGGGTTGCAGTCCGCAGGGCCGCGTCATGGCCGATCAGGTCGAACACGGGCAGTTGGGAGGAGGAACGATGACGTACCGTCGAATCCTGCACGGCGCGAAGTTCTGGTTCTGGGTTGCACTGTTTCTTGCGTACTCCGCGGGTACGGTGAGCCTGCTGGCGCACGACGCGCAGCTGCATCGCGTGCGGCATGAGCAGATGCAGGCAGTCAGCGTGATGGCGCCGATGCCCTTTACGCAGGGTTTCACCGGTCGGCACGGCGGGGGACCCGGCTGCAGCCGGTAATCGATCCTGACGTGCCAGCACGCGTTGCCACCCCTGATCCAGCGCCGCGCCCGCTGCAGTCCCTGCTATAGGCTCGATCAATCAGATCGTTCGGAAAAATCAAACTCTGGCTAGGCCGCGTCCGATAGGTTGTGTCGCGGCTGAGCGGGATGCTGGGCGTCTCCCATCCGGATGCGCCTCATGTCCTCTTCTCATCCTTTCCTGCGCTTCCTGTTGGTCCTCTGCGGCACGTTCAGCAGCCTCTCCGCGCTGGCCGACGGCATGCAGCCGCAGTCCACCATCGTCATCCTGGACGAAGCGGACGGTGAAACGACGATGGAGGTCACCAACACCGACGGCGCGGCCGCGCTGTTGTACACGCAGATACAGGATGTTGCCGACGACACCGACACCGACATTGTCGTCATCGCCACGCCGCCGGTCGCGCGCGTAGAGTCCGGCCAGGTGCAGCTGGTCCGCTTCATCCTGCAGGGTGCGCCGCTGCGGACGCAGCGCCTCAAGCGGGTGACGTTCGAAGGCATCGGCCGGGTGCCACAAGCCAGTGGCCAGGCGGTGGTCGGTATCGGCGTGCGCCAGAACCTGCCGCTGCTGCTCCATCCGCGCGGACTGGCGCGCAACAACACGCCATGGACGCTGCTGAGCTGGACCCTGCGGGACGGGAAGCTGACCGTCGTCAACGACAGTCCGTATGTCATCCGGCTGGCCTCGCAGGTGAGCCTGCTGCCCTCCATGGCCTCCGCCGATCTGGGCCGGAACTATCTGCTGGCCGGCGAGACCGTACACGCTGACGTGAAGGGCCCTGTGACCGATGGCGACACCGCTGTCCGTATCAAACCGGCCAGCGTCTATGGGTTCGCGGTGGACCAGTACGACGCCTCCCTGAGGTGAACGCCACCCCCTTCATGGCGCCGCAGATCCGCCTGGGAGACGTCGGTGGCCTGCGGCCGTCGGGACTGACCATCGGCCTGTTCCTCGCGCTGCAGGCGACGACCGCTCGCGCGGACGACACCTCTTCCGTGGTGGAGTTCGACCGGCGCGCGCTCATGAACCGGGGTCTCGATCCGGCCCTTGCGGACCTTTTCCGCGAAGCGCCACGCTTCGCACCCGGGCGCCAGCAAGTCACAGTCAGCATCAACGGCAGGCCACGCGGCACGGTTGAACTGGATTTCGACCGCGATGGCGCTGTGCTGCTGGACGTGCGTGCGCTGCGTGCACTGCGCCTGCGCGTACCCGACTCAGTGGATGGTAGAACCGGGGACAGTCCGTTTCCGCTGCAGCAGGCATGGCCGCAGGCCGTCGCCCGTGCAGACACGGCCATGCAGCGACTGGACCTGGTCATTCCTGCCTGGGCGGTCGATGACCGCGGCGAGGACGCATCCTACGTACACGGCGGGGCAGCCGCGCTGCTCAACTACGACGTGTCGTCCTTCACTTCGCACAGGGACGCGCATACCGCCACCGATTACCGGGCATTGACCGAGGCCGGTTTCAATGTCGGCAACTGGGCAGTAAGGAGCCGCCAGTCCTTCCAACGGAGCCGGGCAGGCACGACCTTCGCCATACTCGGCACGCAGGCGCAGCGCAGTCTCACAGGACGCGGACAGTTGCTGCAGCTGGGCGAAATCAGCCTTCAGAATCCCTTGTTCGCCGGCACCCCGCTGCTGGGCGCGCAACTGACGCCCGAAGCACTGCTGCAGGCCGATCTGGGCGGCAGCAACGAAGCCATGGTGGAGGGCGTGGCCCTCGGCGAAGCGCGGGTCGAGATCCTGCAGGCCGGCGTCGTCATCCACAGTACGCTCGTTCCTCCAGGCCCTTTCGTGCTGGGTGGCTTCACGCCACGCGACGCCACTACGGACCTTGAAGTGGTGATCCATGAGCAGGACGGGGAGCGCCGCTTCCTGGTGCCTGCATCCAGCTATCGCAGGGCAAGCCTGGCACGTCCAGGGACCACGCTGGCTGCCGGACGCCTGCCGGCCTTCGTGCGTGGCCCGGAGCGGTCGGACGCGTGGCTGGCGAGCGGCAGCAAGGCGTGGCGGCTGCCCGGAATGGATGCAGTGGCCAGCACCGGAGTGATTGCAGGCAAGGATTATCGTGCCGTCGCGCTTGGCCTGGACCGCGCGTTGCATGGCACGACCAAGGCCATCGTCAGCCTGCGCAGCGTCGCCTCGCACGCCCGGCGGGATGATGCACAGGGGCATTCGCAGGAACTGCGCCTCGGCGTTGCGCGCGAAAGGTTGCGCCTGGACATGGGCGCGGCGTACCGCAGCCCGGGCTACCGTGATGTGCAGGACATCGGCTGGACTGACGCCGCGGCCAGGCGCCATGGGCAGTGGCAGCTGAGCGTCGGCACCGGCTGGAGCACACCGCGGCTGGGTATGGTCAACCTGTCGTGGTCGTCACGCCACAGTGCCGATGGGCGCTCCGGGCGCAGCGCGACCCTCAACTGGTCGAGGCGTATCAGACGCAGCACGCTGGCGGCCACGGTGCAGCAAGGCCAAGGCGCGCTGGCACGCGCAGGTCGCAGCGAGAAATCCGTGCACCTGTCGTGGTCGCTGCCGCTGGACAGGGTGGCCGTGCGCGCCACGGCGCGGCAACGCAATGATCGCCAGAGCGTGAGCCTGGACCTGGACGGGCGTTTCACGCCGCGCATGGACTGGCGGATGGGCATTGAACAGGAGCGCAGCGGCAACGATCCCGCGCAGCGCCTGTCGGCCGGCACTACGCTGCGGATGCGGGGCATGCAGATGGCAGCCGCAGCCACGCACAGCGACGATGCCACCCTGGTGTCCGCCCAGCTCAGCGGTGGCCTCGTCGCCCATCGGCACGGCATCACCCTGTCACCGGAACGGGTGCAGGATACCTTCGGCATCGTCCGCGTCAGCCGCGAGGCCGGTGTCCAGCTCACCGCGGGTGGAAGCCAGGCGTGGACCGACTCACGCGGTTTTGCGGTCCTTCCCCGCGTGCAGCCGTACGGCACCACCCGGGTGCAGGTCGACGGCCGCAGCCTCGCCCGCGATGTCGCGCTGAGCAACGGCCTGCAGGTCACGCGCGCGCTGCGCGGCGCGGTGCCCTACCTGTCATTCGAGGCCCATCGTACGCGCCGCGTTATGGTCAAGGCCGTGGACACCGCCGGCTTGCCGCTGTCGAAGGGGCTGACCGTCCTTCTGGACGGCACGTTCGAGACGGCCGTGGTGGATGGGGGCCGGATCTTCATCGCGGACTTCCAGCCGGGCCAGTCCCGCGAGGTGGTCGTGGCCGACGGCCGGCGTTGCCAGCTGCAGGTCACCGTGCCCGACAGGACCCGCAGCGATGCGTTCTTCGAAGACGGAACCGGCGTATGCCCATTCCCATCCGCTGCTGGACAGCTGAACCCGCTTTGACGTGCTGGCGCGATACGGCGCCTGCCAATGGATGGCCTTTTCCGACTCCACGTCCGTATCGGCGGGAGACCTTGAGATAGAACATGAACCACAAACTGCTCTCCCTGGCCCTCATTGCCGTCTTCACCGCGTCTGCTGCGGCTCATGCCTCAACCGCTACCTTGAACGTCACAGGAAAGATCGTCCCTGCGGCCTGCACCTTGAGCGTGATCGGCAGCAGCGAGATTCTGCTTGGCAACATCAATGCCGACACGCTCAACGTCGATCGAGCCACCAAGCTGCCCAGCAGGCCCAGCGGCCTGAGCGTCACCTGCACGGCGCAGACCGCCTATGCGCTGAAGGTCGTCGACGAGGAGGCCGCATCGCTCAATCCGCTAGCCGTGGCCACGGCCAATTCCGGCGCGTTGCTTTCCCACGGCTTTGGTCTGGGGACGTCGACCAAGGACGGCGAGTCGGTCAACATCGGCGCCTACGTGATATCGCTCAGCGAGGCACGCGCGGGCGGCACCCCGGTGACGATGGCCAGCTCCGATGATGGCCAGACCTGGACCGCCACCACGCTGCTGAGTCCGGGAGATGTCACGCAGACGGCGTGGACAGTCGGCAACCAGCCCGTCCCGGCATTGGTCAGTGTTGTCTCGCTGTCCATCGATCCAGCCATCATCGGCACCAGTGCACTGGACCTGAGCAACGACATCGCCTTGGCTGGCAAGGCGACCATCGAACTGGTCTACCTGTAAGCGCGTGAGACCCTGCGCCCGCGCGTGCGGCGCAGGGTCCTTCCCATCGCCGCCATGACACCCTGGAGAATTGATGAAGCGTTACCTTCTGCCCGCACTGGGCTTCCTGATGTCGCCCGGCATCGTGCAGGCCACAACACCGCAGGTGCTTTCAGTGAAAGGCACGATCAAGCCGGCGGCCTGCAGCATGTCGTTGCCGGACGGCAGCGCACTCGACTTCGGCAGCCTCTCACCCCAGCCGATCCCCGGCAGCACAGATGTGCAGTACAGCAAAACAGCCATGGCTGCGCTGAAGGTGCAATGCGCCGGTCCGCAGCGCTTCGTTCTGGCCTTCCGCGATGCGACGCCGGAACGTCAGCTTGTCTCGCCGAAGTCAGCGCTCTACCTGTACGGCGTGGATGACAGGATGGTCGACGGTCTGGTGGAAGTACGGGTAAGCGGCACGGCGGATGGCCAACCTGTCACCTTCCGCGCCAACGTCACCAGCCTTGCGCAATTCGATGATCCTGCCAACCCAATGCGGATTGGTGACTCTCGTGGCGCATACACGGCCGTGGAGGCAAATCTCGATCTGTATGTCTACAGCCGGGTCCGTGACAACGGTATGCGTGACGCGTTGGCGTTCAACACCAGCATGGGCGTGGACCTGGTCTACCTGTGATGCGCGGTGAAACGTACGTCGCCACCTCGAAAGGAAAAACGTCCATGAACAAAACCCTGTTCGCCCTGGCAACGACCATGGCGCTGGCTGCATCCTCCACGGCCCACGCCACGAGCACGGCCACCCTCAAAGTGGCGGGACGCATAGCGCAGCCCGCCTGCGCAGTCTCTTTCCGGGGGAGCAATACGCTCAGTCTGGGCGACCTGAGGACCGACTCACTCAACAAGGAGAAGCCCACTCGGCTGAAGCCTGCCTACGCTACGCTGGCTGTCTCCTGCTCGGCTGCAGCACGGTATGCGTTCACCGTGCTCGACGACGCTGCCGGAACTGTGAACCCGCTGGCGGTGCCGGTGGCGGACCCCGGTGCCCAGGCCGTGCATGGCTTTGGCCTGGGGGCCTCAACCAAGGAGGGCCGTGCCGTCAACACCGGTGCGTACGTCGTATCGCTTGCCGATGGCATCGCGGGCAGTGTCATCGTGCACAGCCCGATGATCCAGTCCAAGGATGGAAGCAGCTGGGAAGTTGCCAGCCGGCTGATCCCCGATGGCGCCACGAAGACCGCGTGGACCGCTTCGCGGGCCGAGGCAGGCGAGCCGGCCAGCGTGGATCAGAGCTTCGTGCTGCTCACCCTCAATGCAGCGGTCATCGGGACCGATGCACTGGATGCTGTCAGCGAGCTGGCCCTGGCCGGGAAGATCACCTTCGAGCTTGAGTACCTGTAACAGCCGGGCACGCCTGCACGGGTGCCCGGATATACAGACGCCGGGCAAGGCCCGGCGTCTGTGAAGTCACTGCGCGGGTCCTGGATCAGGTCAGCGCGATCGACTTGGTCTTGCGTTCAGCCAGGCGCTTTTCCAGGTAATGGATGTTCTGCCCGCCGGCCTGGAAGCCCTTGTCGCGCATGATGCGCTGCTGCAGCGCGACGTTGGTCTTGATGCCGTCCACCACCATTTCGCTCAGTGCCACGCGCATGCGGGCAATGGCGGTCTCGCGGTCCGGGCCGTGCACGATCAGCTTGCCGATCATGGAGTCGTAGTTCGACGGCACGCGGTAACCCGCATAGATGTGCGTATCCACGCGCACGCCGGGGCCACCGGGTGCATGGAACGCGGTGATCTGACCCGGGCTGGGCACGAAGGTTTCCGAGTCTTCCGCGTTGATGCGGCACTCGATGGCATGGCCGGTCAGCACGATGTCGCTCTGCTTGATCGACAGCTTCTGGCCTGCGGCGATCTTCAGCTGCTCCACCACCAGGTCGATGCCGGTGACCATTTCGGTGACCGGATGCTCCACCTGGATGCGGGTGTTCATTTCGATGAAGTAGAAGCGGCCGTCTTCGTACAGGAACTCGAAGGTGCCTGCGCCGCGGTAGCCGATGCGGATGCAGGCTTCCACGCAGACCTTGCCGATCTGCTCGCGCGCTTCGGCACTGATGCCCGGCGCGGGGGCTTCTTCGACCACTTTCTGGTGGCGGCGCTGCATCGAGCAGTCACGTTCGCCCAGGTGGATCGCGTTTCCCTGACCGTCGGCCAGCACCTGGATTTCCACATGGCGCGGATTCTCCAGGAACTTCTCCATGTAGACCTCGCCATTGCCGAACGCGGCCTTGGCCTCGCTCTTGGTGGTCTCGATGGAGGTCTTCAGCGATGCCTCGGCGTGCACGACGCGCATGCCGCGTCCGCCGCCACCGCCGGACGCCTTGATGATGACCGGGTAGCCGATCTCACGGGCGATCTTGGTGTTGGCGACGATGTCATCGCCCAGCGGACCGCCGGAGCCCGGGACGCACGGCACGCCGGCGGCCTTCATGGCGCGGATCGCTTCCACCTTGTCGCCCATCAGGCGGATGGTGTCGGCCTTGGG
>JAZBLM010000072.1:0-17997 GCA_037033225.1 Pseudomonadota bacterium | reverse complement strand
GCTTCTCGATGTCCGGCATGATCACCAGGTGGTTGACGATCGGGTTCGGCGACTCAGCGGCGATGATGCCGGGCTCGGTCAGTCCGATGTAGCGCGACACGGACTTCCGCTGCTTGGCATGGGCGATGGTGGCACCCTTCATCGGCCCCTTCATGGCGCCCGGGCCGCAACCGGTGCAGATGTCCAGGCCGCGCAGGCCCAGCTCGTAGCCGACCTGCTTGGTGTAGAGATATTCGTCGCGACCGATCGAGTGCCCCCCCCAGCAGACCACCAGGTTCGGATCACCTGGATTGAGGATGCGCGCATTGCGCAGCAGCCCGAACACCGCATTGGTGATGCCGTCGGAGGATTCCAGCTCGGCGGCGTAGGCAGGCCCCATTTCGATGGCCATGTAGGCCAGGTCGCGCACGACGGCGAACAGCAGTTCGGCGACACCCCGGATGATCTCGCCGTCGACGAACGCCATTGCCGGGGCATTGGCCAGGTCGATGCGGACACCGCGGTCCTGCTGGGCAACCTCGATGTCGAAGTCCGGGTACAGATCACGCGCCGCGCGCGGATCGTCGGACGCACTGCCGCTGGTCAGCACGGCCAGCGCGCAACGGCGCAGCAGCTCGTGCATGCCGCCCCCAGAGGCATCGCGCAGGCGTGCCACTTCGGCCCGCGACAGTACATCCAGTCCACCGCGCGGGTAGATCCGCGCATCCTGCACCGGCAACGTGCGTGCCGGCCTTTCAATGTTCGTGGTCATGTCCAACGTTTTCGCTTCCTCTAAGTGTCCGACTGTAGCGCTGCCCCCTTAAAAAGCAAAACGGCCGGGAAACCCGACCGTTGGATAGGCATCGCCAGCGTCCCGGAGGTCGCGGCAGCGGCTTGTGCCGCGTACGTGAAGTGATGCTACGCCTGCGCTGGTGACTGCACAAGCCCTGCTTCGTCCCAACAGAAACGGCCGGGTTTCCCCGGCCGTTTCGTTCATCGCAAGGTGCCGCTACCGGTTAGAACTGGTAACGGAAGCCCAGCTGCAGCGACCACTGCGAGACGCCGGCGTCGAAGCCGTCGGCATCCTGGTTGGCCACCGCCGGCGCATCGGCGCCGGTGAAGTTGTACACGTACTTGTCCTGGTAGATCCCCTGCAGGGTGGCAACACGGCTGTTGGCAAAGAAGCCGTAGTCGTAGATGTTGCCCCAGTCCTTGTTGATCATGTTGCCGACGTTCTGGATGTCCAGCCAGATCTCCGACTTGTGACCCTTCATGAAGCCCGGCAACTGCTGACTGATACGGATGTCGAACGTGTTGATCCAGCCGCTGCGGAACTTGTTGGCCGGAGCCGGACCACCTGCGTACTTGGCCAGGTCGGGGTTGGCTGCCAGCCAATCGAAGAAGTTCTTCTCCATGGCCGGATCGGCAGTGAACACACCGGCACTGCTCAGCGAACCGAACAGGACATCGCCCGCACCGGACGGCACATAGAACAGGTCGTTGCCATTGCGGCCGTCGCCGTTGGCATCGTTCGCATAGATGTAGCTGTAAGGACGTCCGCTACGGCCTTCGTATACGAGGCCGACCTTGGTCTCGTAGTCGCCGAAGAAGCTGTGCTTCCAGTTCACCGAGCCGGAGAAACGATCACGGATCTGGTAACGCGAGGTGTTCAGCACTTCGTCATTGGCATTGAAGGCGTACTGGTAACCCCAACCCGAGCTGGCGGTGGAACTAGTCAGGCTGCCCACTTCCTCTGCATCGGTATAGGTATAACCGATGTTCCAGGACCAGTCGCTGTCCGGCGCCCACGGCTTGCTGAGCGACACGGTGAACTGCGAGGTGCGGCCCTTGTCGGTGTTGTTGATCAGGTAGACGCTGTCAAAGTCGCGGTTGACGCCCGAACGCACGTCACCGGTGGCCCACAGGCGACCGTCGGCGGCTGGATTGTAGTAATTGACGCGACCGTCCGGACCGACCTGACGACCCGTTCCCAGGTTCAGGTGCTCGTAGTAGAGCGCGTCCTTGACCTTGGTGACCAGCAGCTCAGCGGAGGCGACCATTCCGTTCCACGGCAGCTCGTGGTCCAGTGCCAGGTTGGCCTTGTAAACCGAAGGAAGCTTGAAGTCGTTGCCCACGAAGTTGACATTCTGGCGCGCCGAACCCGGCGTAGCGGGAACCGGCTGCGCGTCCTTGTCCGGGCTGAACGGCTGGCCGTTGAAGTTGGTGATGTTGTAAGAGGTGTAATTGAAGCCCGTGGTCGAGTAGCTGTTGCTCAGCCACACCTGCGGCGAGTCACCCTGGAACAGACCAACGCCACCACGCAGCTGCGTCGGACGATCGGTATCAAACGTATAGTTGAAGCCGAAACGCGGCTGGATCAGGAAGTTGCTCGGGAACACCTTGCTGTTGTCGTATCCGAACGCGGTCAGCGCGCGCTGGTTGAACTGCGGTGCCGGGCTGGTTTCCGGACGGTCGGCGCGCAGGCCGAAGGTCAGGGTCAGGTTGTTGTTGACATACCAGGTGTCCTGCACAAACAGGGCCAGGTTGCTGAACTCATAATCGGCAGCAATCGAACCCGGTGCATTCTCCTTCGCCAGGTTGTAGGTCTGCCAGCGGCCTGCCGCAAAGTTATCCAGCCCGTAGAAGGTGTAGGTGCCCCACGAGTTGGCACCGTAGTAGTTGTAGATATCGTTCGTATCGTACGACGCACCGAACTTCAGATCGTGGTCACCCAGCGTCCAGGTACCAGCAGCGTAGTAGTTCCACGCTTTGGTCTCCAGGATGTTGTCCTGCGAGTTCGCTTCGGTACCCAGGTACAACGAGTCACCCTGCGGGGTGGTGGCGTTGCGCGGGAAGTAGATGCGGATGCTGGGCGCGTTGGTCGACACTTCACGAATGGCCGAGTACTCGCGGTACGACGCCTTCAGTTCAGTGGAGAACGTGTCGCTCCAGTCACTGAAAACCTGCGCAACGTAGCTCTCGTTCGTCTTGACGTGCTGGTACCAATAGGAGCTCAGCGCCGCAGTGGACGTCGAGTTCATGCCATTGATGCGCAGCTTGTCCTGCTCCAGCTTGCTGTAGCGGAAATTGGCACGGTGATTGTCGCTGATGTTCCAGTCGAACTTGATCGCGTACTCTTCCAGCTCGGTGTCGCCATTGCTTTCCAGACCACCGGCGTCGAAGCCGTAACCCTGCGCGATCTGCTGCGCACGGGTCACATCGGCCATGTTGAAGTTGGCATTGGCCTTGCCCAGCGCGGTGCCGGAGAGGTCGGCGCCCGGTGCAGCCTGCTTGAACTTCTCGTAGTTGGCGAAGAAGAACAGCTTGTCCTTCAGGATCGGACCGCCCAGCGTCATGCCGTAGGTTTCTTCCTTGGTGAAGCCCTGGAAGGGCTCGCCTTCGGGGTTGTCGCCGAACCAGTCGCCATCACGGTAGGTGCCATACACCGAACCGTGGAACTCGTTGGTACCCGACTTGGTCACCGCGTTGACCGTTGCGCCGGCGGCAGCGGCGATGCTGACGTCATAGTTGGACAGGTTGATGTCCAGGGCTTCGATGGCCTCCATCGACACCGGCTGACGACGGGTCGGCATGTTGTTGCCTTCCAGGCCGAACGTATCGCTGGCCGACACGCCGTCGATGCTGATCGAGTTGAAGCGCGGGTTCTGGCCACCGGCCGAGATCGAGCCGGAGGCGCGGTCGATGAAGGTCACGCGCGGATCGAGACGCATCAGATCCTGGATGTTGCCGCCGATCGACGGCGCCATCTCGATCTGTTCCTGGCTGATGTTGGTGCCCGAACCCATCTTGGTCGCGCTGAACACTTCCGACCCACCGCCGACAGCGACAACCTGCACGGCATCCAGGTTGGTGGCAGCGAGATCGCCCGCCAGCGTCGCGTTGATCGTACCGGTCTGGTTCACGCCCAGATAGACGCCATCTTCGGTCTTGGTGCCTTCACCGGCCTTGGTGATGGAGATCGTGTACGGACCACCCACGCGCAGGCCGCGCGCATTGTAACGACCCGCCGCATCGGTCGTGGCACGCGAAACAGTGCCGGACTCGGTGTGGGTGATGGTGACTTCAGCGCCCGCCACAGGCGCACCTGCGGAGGAGACGACCTGGCCGCCGACACCGGCAGAGGTGCTCTGGGCAAAGGCGGGAGCGGCGGCAAGCACGGTCAAGAGGCCAAGGGTGAGCTTGGACATCCGGAGAGTGTGGTTCATCTAGGGTAGCCTCGATGCGAGTTGGCGATGGCGGAAAAAAAGCGCACCCATGCAGCCTTGCGGGCGGCTGCCTGGACAGTTATCTGGGGTTCCCAACCGTGAACAGCAGCTGCCGCTACGGTTAACAATAGATTAACACGGTACGGTCTGAATGTGACGGTAGTGCGACAGCGGCCGCTGAATCGCCACTCAATCGTGACGATTTCTTCACGTCGCGTGAAGAAACGCCGATAAACCCGTCTTTAACGCGTGCCGACCTTCACCTTGCCGCGCCAGTTCGCACCGGCCGGCCCCAGCAACTCGACTGCTACTGCGGCCGCCTGCTCTGGACTCCCGGCGGCATCGTCCTGGTCAAGCGACCACGCGCGTGCGCGCAGGGCGGTCCGCATCGGACCCGGCTGCAGGCCGCAGACACGCACCGGCCCCATCTTCAGCTCGTCATGCAGGCTGGCCAGCAGGCCGCGCAGGCCGTGCTGCGCAGCGCCGTAGCCTCCCCAATAGGCCTGCCCCACCTGCGCCAGATCGTCCAGGCACCAGACCACCGCGGCATCGGACGCCTGCTTCAACAGCGGCAGGCAGGCCTGCACCAGCAAGGCGGGGGCGGTGAGCGTGACGTGCAGCGCCCGGGCGAACGACGCAGGCTCGGCGTGCTCGAACGGCGTCAATCCCGGGAAATCAGCCGCGCTTACGAGAATGCCGTCGAGCCGGCCCAGTTGGGCGTGTACCTGGCTGGCGAGCTCGGCGAAGTCCTCCGGGGTGGCGCCTTCCAGGTCAAGTGGATACAGCAGGGGTTCCGCACCGGCGTCCTGCACCTGCGCGTAGACCCGATCCAGGCGCCGCGGCTTGCGGCCCAGCAGGATGACCGTCGCCCCCGAACGGGCGCAGGCGACGGCAGCGGCGCTGCCCAGCCCACCGCCTGCTCCGACGATGAGGATCACCCGTCCGTCCAGCGTCTTGCCGGCCTCCACCGCCATGGACGCCGGCGTCATGCAGCGGAGGCCTCTTCCACGATGCGCTTGAGCTCACCGGCCTCGAACAGTTCCAGGATAATGTCGCAGCCCCCGATCAGTTCGCCGTGCATGAACAGCTGCGGGAACGTCGGCAGGTTGGAAAAGCGCGGCAGGTTGGCGCGGATTTCCGGCTCTTCCAGCACGTTGATGGTGCGCAGGCCGACCGCGCCAGCGGCCATCAGCGCCTGGACGGCCCGGTTGGAGAACCCGCACATGGGGTATTGCGGCGTGCCCTTCATGAACAGCACGAGGGGGTAACGATCGACTTCGGCCTGGATCTGTTGCATCACTGCCACAACCACACTGCCTCCTGGATGGGCGAATCGACCGCGACGGTCGGCTAGACTTCCCACAGTAGTCGTCATTGTAAGCCGATGGAACCGGCCGCTGGCGCGCTCTCTTCCTTCTTCAGCACATGCCCATGGACCTCACCGACCTGCCCTACTCGCCCGGCGCCCTGCAACCCCACCTCTCCGAACGGTCGGTCGCGTTGCAGCATGGGCAGCACCAGCGCCTGTACGTCGAACAGGTCAGCGCACGCGTCGTCGGCACGGAGTGGGAGGACGCGCCTCTTGAGCAGATCGTGCGTGAGAGCCAGGGCGCGCTCTTCGATGCGGCCTCGCAGGCCTGGAACCTCCAGTTCCAGTGGCAGAGTCTTCGTCCCCGGGGCGGCGGGGAGCCGGCGGGTCGCTTGGCGGACCTCGTCAAGCGCTGGTTCGGCGATGCGACCGGCCTGCGCAAGGCATTCACCGATGCGGCGCTGGGCCTGTTCGGGGCGGGCTGGGTGTGGCTGGTGCAGCATCCCGACGGCAGCCTGGCGATCATGGTCACGCGCAATGCGGGCAATCCCCTGACCAGCCTCAGCACGCCCCTGCTTGGCTGCAATCTGTGGGAACACGCCTATTATCTGGACTACCAGAACGACCGGGCACGCTACCTGGACGCGTGGTGGAAAGCGGTGAACTGGGAGTTCGCGGAGGAGCAGCTACCGGGCTGAGCCCGCAGGCTGCCCCGGTAGTGACGGCCGCTGGCCGTCATGCAAGTGGCCAGCGCAGACGCATGACGGCCAACGGCCGTCACCACCTGTCGCGCAGCGCGCGGACGGCCGGTTCGACCTGCGATTGGCGGCCCAGCGCATCACCGACCTGCTCCAGGGCCCGCGCCAATGCGGCGGCATCGTCGTCGCGCAGCGTCGCATGACCGACCTTGCGGCCATCCCGCGGCTGCTTGCCGTAGTCGTGCCAATGGCCGCTGGCCTGTTCCAGCACCGGGGAGGGGGCGGGCATGGCGCCGATCCAGTTGAGCATGCAGGCATGACCCAGCATGCGCGTCGTCCCCAGCGGCAGGCCGAGCACCGCCCGGAGATGGTTTTCGAACTGCGAGGTTTCGCTGCCCTCGATGGTCCAGTGGCCGGAGTTGTGGACGCGCGGTGCCATTTCATTGGCCAGCAGCTCGCCATCGCGGCAGAACAGCTCCAGCGCGAACACCCCGACGTAGTCGAGGTGGTCGGCCACGGCACGCGCGTAGCCGATGGCCGCCGCCTGCTCGGACGCGCTCAGCACAGCGGGCGCAACGCTTGCCGACAGCACCCCATCCACATGCCAGTTGCCGGTGACCGGATAGGCCTGGAAACTGCCATCCCGGCCCCGCACCGCCACCACGCTGACCTCCCGCTGGAAGGCGACGAAGCCTTCCAGGATCAGGCCGGTCCTGTCGACCTGCGCTCCCAGCGTCTCCCAGGCGCCCGCGATGTCTGCTTCGGTGCGCAGGCGGAACTGGCCCTTGCCGTCATAGCCGAGGCGGCGGGTTTTCAGGATGCACGGCAGGCCGAACTCCGCAACCTTCGCGGCGAGCTCTTCGCGGCTGGTGATGTCGGCGAACGGCGGCAACGGGATGCCGAGCGCCTGGAACAGGCGCTTCTCGCTCAGCCTGTCCTGGGCGATGGCGAGCGCTGACGGCGGCGGGTAGACCGGTATCTGTGCAGCCAGCCACTGCGCACTGTCAGCGGGCACGTTTTCGAAATCGAAGGTGACCACGTCGACCTTCGCGGCGAACGCCGCCAGTGCCTGCTTGTCGTCGAACGCGCCCACGGTGAGCGGCGCAAGCTGCGCGCCGCAGGCATCGGCGGCCGGGTCGAACAGTTCGAAGCGAAGGCCCATCGGCGCACCGGCCAGGACCATCATGCGGGCCAGTTGCCCCGCGCCCAGGATGCCAACCGTCTTCGTGCTCATTGACGCGGATCGTCGTGCGCCATGACCTCTTCGGTCTGGCGGGCGCGGAACGCATCCAGCGCCTGGCCGATATCGGCACGGTCAGCGGCCAGCATCGCCGCTGCAAACAGTGCCGCGTTGGAGGCACCGGCGTTGCCGATGGCGAAGGTCGCCACCGGGATGCCGGCCGGCATCTGCACGATGGACAGCAGCGAATCCATGCCGTTGAGCGCCTTGGACTGCACGGGCACGCCGAGTACCGGCACCGCGGTCTTGGCCGCGATCATACCGGGCAGGTGCGCGGCTCCGCCGGCACCGGCGATGATCGCCCGAAGCCCGCGCGGGGCGGCCTGCTCGGCATACTCGAACAGCACGTCGGGGGTGCGGTGGGCGGAAACCACCTTCACTTCGTAGGGAACACCGAGGGCGTCCAGCTTCTGTACGGCGTGCTGCATGGTCTCCCAGTCGGAGCGGGAACCCATGACGATGCCGACAAGCGGCGCGGAGTGGTTGGGGGTCATTGGCCGTCACCTGCCTTAAAGACGTATTCTAGCCATCTTCCACGCAAGACGAAGAACCATGGATCGCAAGTTGCTTGACCTGCTGGTATCGCCGGACACCCGCCAGCCCCTGTCCCTGCTCGATGCCAAGGGACTGGAAGCGCTCAACCGCGCCATCTCCGCCGGCACCGTCAACAAGGCAGATGGCAATCCGCTGGCCCAGCCGCTGCGCCAGGCGCTGGTCACCCGGGACCGCCGCCAGCTGTTCCGCGTGGATGATGGCATTCCGGTGCTGTTGGCCGAAGAAGCGATTGCGACCGAGCAGATCGCGGATTTCCCCTCGGCATGAGCATGCCGGCGGCAGCGCTCCTGGCCGCGCCTGACGCGGCGCAGGTCAGGGCCGACGTGGCCCGCGCACTGGCCGAGGACATCGGCAGCGGCGATGTGACGGCCGCCCTGCTGCCGGACCACGCCGACAGCGCGTACCTGCTGTGCAAGGAAGAGGCGGTGATCGCCGGGCGCCCCTGGTTCGACGCCACCCATCAGGCGCTGGATCCCCAGGTGCGCATCGACTGGCAGGTCAGCGAGGGTGAGCGGGTGAGGCCCGGCCAGGTATTGGCACTCCTGCAGGGGCGCAACCGTTCACTGGTCAGCGCCGAGCGGACCTCGCTCAATTTCCTGCAGACCCTGTCCGGAACAGCCACGCTGACCGCGCGCCATGTCGCGGCCGTCGCCGGCACCGGCACGCGGATTCTCGATACGCGCAAAACGCTGCCCGGCCTGCGGCTGGCCCAGAAGTATGCCGTGCGTTGCGGTGGTGGTGACAATCACCGGCTCGGCCTGTACGACACGGTGATGCTGAAGGAGAACCACATCCGTGCGGCCGGCTCGATTGCCGCCGCCGTGGCCAGCGCGCGGGCGCAGTGGCCTCGCCTGCCGCTGGTGGTGGAAGTGGAGGATCTCGACCAGCTGCAGCAGGCGCTGGCGGCCGGTTGCGACCGGATCCTGCTCGATGACTTTCCGGCCGGGCTGCGGCGTGAGGCGGTGCGTGTCACGGCGGGCCGGATCCCGCTGGAAGTCTCCGGCAGCGTGGGACTTGACGGCCTGCGCGCGATCGCCGAAGACGGCGTCGACTGCATTTCAATCGGCGCATTGACCAAGCATGTGCATGCGATCGACCTGTCGTTGAAGCTGGGGCCGCCGCCGGGCTGAGCCTGCGTTGTGCAGGGTCGGCCTCAGCCGGCTCGCGGCCAGCCGGCTGAAGCCGGCTGCACACACGTCATCCGGACGCGCTCCTGCCCTGCCAGCTCTACCCTTCGTTCACGGAACCGCTGCGACCCTTCCGGCACCCCCACTTCGCGGAGCACCGCATGCGTCGGTTGCTGCTTGCCTGCCTGTTGCCTTTCTCAGCCTTCGGGCTGTCCACCATGAGCTTCGACGTGGCAGCTGCCGAAGCGTGCGACGTGCCAGCACCCTACGGGCTCAGCTCCATGGCGCTGTCGATCCGCAGGATCGCCTGCAACGAACATCGACTCTGGTTCCGACCGTTCATCGACCGCGAAGGGCGCGCAGCCAGTCTTGCGGTGACGGAGGCGGAGAACGAAGACCTGGCCGACAATGGCCTGATCGCCTGGCAGCGGGTTTCGGGTTACTGGCGTGACAGCGGCACGTTGAACGCCATGGGGGCCATACCCGGCGCAAGCAGCTGCATTGCAGGGGTAGGCACGCGCTATACCGACACGGACTGCCGCGCTTTCCTGATCGACAACCCGTGGTCGGCGGCCTTCATTTCCTGGGTGATGGTGCGCGCCGGCGTTCCCGGCTTCAACGCATCGCCGCGTCATATCGACTACATCCGCGCGGCCTACACCAACCGCGCACCGTACCGCCTGGCGGACCCGGCGGCAGAGAAGCCAGCCGTGGGCGACCTGCTGTGCTTCCTTCGCGACCGACGCGAGACATTGACCTATACCGGCCTGGTGCAGGCACTGGGCAATGGGTCGGTAGGACACTGGAAGTCACACTGCGAGGTCGTGGTATCGGCCAACATGGGCGGTGATCGCACGCTCTACCTCGTCGGTGGCAACGTGTTGAATACCGTCGCGATGCGCAAGCTGATGCTCGACCGCAGCGGCCGCATCGAGCTGCCGACCAAGCGCGAGGCCGAAATCGACGGGATTGCGCCGGTATGCACCCCCGGGCGCGAAGACGAGTGCAGCTTCAATCGGCAGGACTGGGCGGCGCTGTTGAAACTGACCGCCGGCGAGACGGTGCCGCCACCTGTATCAGGCGGGACGGCCCTGCCGGCGAGGTGAGACTATGCTTCAGATACCCGTCGCGGCCAGCGGCAGTGCTGGCTGCGGGCGGCACGTGACGGCGCAGCGCTTGAAGTGGAGAGGCGGTGGCGCCATGGTGTAGCAATCCTTCCTGCGTGTGCTGACCATGCCTAGCCTGATTCTGCTGATGATCATCGGCGCCTGCGGATACGCGTTCTGGAACGCGTCCCGCGCGGCCGCCGAACGTGCGGGGGTACTGGGACGCAATGCCTGCCGCGCAGCCGATGTGCAGTGGCTGGACCAGAGCGTGCACGCAATCGGCCTGAAGGTGGCGCGTGCCGACACCGGCAGGCTCTGCTTCGAGCGCACCTTCAAGTTCGAATATTCGTATGACGGCCTGGACCGCCACGTCGGCAGAATGGTGCTGCGTGGCGACGAGCTGGTGTCGTTCAGCGGTCCAGGCGCGGCACGGATCAGCGCGATCCGGCCGGACCTGGAAGACGCAGAGGACGTCTGATCGGGCGCCTGCCTGCGGTGCCGGCGCTGCCGGCGCGGATGCGTGACCGCGTCAGGCTGCTACTTCACCACGCGCAGCTGTGGACGCCCGGTGGGACGCGGCGGCGGCGTGCCGTCGGGCGGGGTCTCATCGTCGGACGGAGGCGACGCTTCGCCTTCCGCGGAAATGTCCAGCTCAGTGGCCTCGTCGTCCGCCTCAGCGCCTGCGATATCGTCCGGCAAGGCCATGCCCTGCCCTGTCTCGCGGGCATAGACCGCCAGCACGGCGCTGATCGGCACCTGTACCGCGAAGCTCACGCCGGAGAACCGCGCGGAGAAGCTCACCGAGGTCGTGTCAATCTGCAGGCCCACAACCGCGCGCTCGGCGATGTTCAGCACGACGCGGCCATCCTTGATGCTGGACGGCGGTACCTGTACACCTGCCACGCCTGCATCCACCAGGATATGCGGAGTCAGCTCGTTGTCGTTGATCCACTCCACCAAGGCACGCAACAGGTACGGGCGGTGGCTGGTCATGCGGAAGAATTCGTCAGTCATGTGGGAAGTGTACGCGCCCGCCCGGCCGCGTGGCAGGGGCGGCGCGCCTGCGTTGAGCTGGCAGTCGACATGACAGACGTCCCGGCGTGATCCGGGAGCCGAGCGCACGCCCGCAGGCGCCTCTCCGAAGGCGCCGCGCCGGGGTAACGGAGGCCTCAGGTCGGCAGGTCGCGCAGCTTCTTCTCCTGATCGGTCAGGCTGCGGATGAAACCAGGATGGCGGAAAATGCGGTTGCCGTAATCCTCGATGGCCTTGCCATCTTTCGGCAGCGCCACGTCCAGCGCCTGCAGCCGCCAGATGATCGGCGCCACGGCGCAGTCGGCAAGCGTCATCTCCGGATTGAGGAAGAACTTGCTGGCCTTGAACAACGGCACAGCGCTGGTAAGGAGTTCCTTCAACCGCTTGCGCCCGGCTTCGGCCTGGGTCTTGTTGCCCAGCTGGATCGCCTGCACCTGCGGCACCCAGTCGTGCTCGATGCGCAACATGGCCAGGCGGATGCGGGCACGCGACAGCGGGTCGACAGGCATCAGCGGCGGATGCGGATAACGCTCGTCCAGATACTCGCTGACCACCGAGGCGGCATACAGCACGAGCTCGCGCTCGACCAGCGTGGGCACGGAGTGGTACGGATTGAGGTCGATCAGGTCTTCGGGCGGATTCTGGGCATCCACCGAGACGAAGTCATAGGTGACGCCCTTGGCCGCAAGGACCAGACGCACCCGATGACAGAGCACATCGTCGTTCGAGGAAAACAGCGTCAGGGTATTACGCATGCGTACGCTCGCCGCCATCAAAGGCTCTCCAACGACAGGAGTCCGCCTGCCGTATCGGCGCTGCCAGACCATTTCCGACAGTCGACTCTTTTCCGAGTGTGCCGCTGCCGATCACAAAAGCCAATAGGCCGTGCGGGTTGCGCTGACCATCGTCGCCACAGGGCCGATGACCGGCCCTTCGGTCAATGGACGTCCTTCCAGTAATCCTTCTTCAACAGGTACAACAGGAAGGTCAGGAAGGCCAGGAACAGCACCACCCATACGCCCAGCTGCTGGCGTTTCAGCGCCGCGGGCTCGCCGGCGTAGGCGAGGAAGTTGGTGATGTCGCGGACGTTCTGGTCGTACTGCCCAGGATCCACATTGCCCGGGGTGCGCACTTCCAGCGCCAGCACCGGCGGATCCAGCCCGGGCGCCTCGGCCTTGCCGTGTACGGCATGCTGCAGGCCCTGCATCTGCCAGAGGGGGTTGGGCATGGACGCGTTGGGGAACACCGTGTTGTTCCACCCCAGCGGCCGGCTGGTGTCGAGGTAGAACGACTTCAGATAGGTGTAGACCCAATCCGGCCCGCGCACGCGGGAGATGAGGCTGAGGTCGGGCGGCATCTTGCCGAACCATTTCTCCGCATCGGCCTTGGGCATCGACACCGGCACCGGGTCGCCGATTGCCGAGCCGGTGAAGTTGAGGTTGTTCATCACCTCTTCTTCGGTCAGGCCCAGGTCGGCGGCCATGCGCGAGTAGCGCAGGTATTTCAGCGCGTGGCAGCTTGAGCAGTAATTCATATAGAGCTGCGCACCGCGCTGCAGCGAGGCACGGTCACCCAGGTCATTGCCGGCCTGCAGCATCGTGGCCGTGCCTTCTGCGGCCATGGCCAGGCCGCTGGCCAACAGCATCGCGGCCCCCAGGGCCATCCGGACCATCCAGCGATCAGTCATGCGTGGTCACCCTTTCCGGTACCGGCTTGGTCTTGTCCAGTCGCGTCCATACCGGCATCGTCAGGAAGAACGCGAAATACAGGAAGGTCAGCACGCGACCTACCCAGGTTTCCCATACGGCAGTGCCGGGGCCGGAGCCGATCACGCCCAGCCAGACGAAGCACACCACCAGCACGCCGAGCATCACCCTCGAAATCCAGCCGCGGTACCGGATCGACTTGACCTTGCACTTGTCCAGCCACGGCACGGCGAACAGGATGGCGATGGCCGAGAACATGACGATCACGCCGCCGAGCTTGTTGGGGATCACCCGCAGCATCGCGTAGTAAGGCGTGTAGTACCACACCGGCTTGATGTGCTCCGGCGTCACCAGGCGGTTGGCCTCGGTGAAGTTGTCGTGCTCCAGGAACTGGCCACCGAAGGCCGGTGCGAAGAAGATGATGAAGGCGGCGATGACCAGCAGGAAGCCGGCACCTACGGCGTCTTTCATCGTGTAGTACGGGTGGAACGGTATGCCGTCGGCCGGCGCCGTGGACGACCAGCGGTTGCCCTTCGGGCCCTTCTTGATCTCAACGCCATCGGGGTTGTTCGAACCGACTTCGTGCAGCGCGCCCAGATGCAGCACCACCAGCAACAGCAGCACCAGTGGCAGCGCGATCACGTGCAGGGCGAAGAAGCGGTTGAGCGTGGCGTCGCTGGGCAGATAGTCGCCCATGATCCATTCGGTCAGTCCGTTGCCGATCACCGGTATCGCACCGAACAGCGAAATGATCACTTTCGCGCCCCAGAACGACATCTGCCCCCAGGGCAGGACATACCCCATGAACGCTTCGGCCATCAGCACCAGGTAGATCAGCATGCCGAGGATCCACACCAGCTCGCGTGGCTTCTGGTAGCTGCCGTACATCAGCCCGCGGAACATGTGCAGGTAGACAACGATGAAGAACAGCGAGGCACCCGTGGAGTGCATGTAGCGGATCAGCCAGCCCCACTCGACGTCGCGCATGATGTATTCGACCGACGCGAAGGCTTCCGCTGCGCTGGTCTTGTAATGCATCGTCAGGAAGATGCCGGTGACGATCTGGTTGACCAGGATCAGCATCGCCAGCGAGCCGAAGTAGTACCAGATGTTGAAATTCTTCGGCGCGTAGTACTCGGTGACGTGCTTGCGATAGACCGGCATCAGTCCCGGTGCGCGGGCGTTGACCCAGTCGGCAACGCCGCTGGCGGTGCGTGCAAGGATATTGGCCATCAGGCAGTCCCCTCCGGATCCACGCCGATGATCAGGGTGTTGTCATCCTGGTAGTGATGCGGCGGCACCAGCAGGTTGGTGGGCGCCGGCACATCGTTGAACACCCGCCCGGCCATGTCGAAGCGCGACTTGTGGCAGGGGCAGAAATAGCCGCCCTTCCATTGTGCGTCGTAGGGCTCGGGCCGGATTTCGGCCACCATCTCGGGCGAGCAGCCCAGGTGCGTGCACAGGCCCACCAGCACCGACACCTCCGGCTTGATCGAGCGCAGCTCCTTGTTGGCCTTGAGTACGTAGTCCGGTTGCTGGTCCTGCACGCTGGATTCCGGATCCTTCAGACGGTCGTCGAGGCCGGGGAGCGCTTCCAGGATGGCCTTGGAACGTTTCACGATCCAGATCGGCTGCCCGCGCCATTCCAGGATCAGCCGCTGGCCTTCCTGCAGGGCACTGATATCGGCCGAGATCGGCGCACCGGCCAACTTGGCGCGTGCACTGGGATTCCAGGACTTGATGAAGGGAACCGCGACAAAACCGACGCCGACCGCACCCACCACTGCAGTGGTGGCAGAAAGAAAACGGCGACGTCCATGATTCACTGGATCGTATACCCCATCGTTGGCCATCCGGCACTCCGATATTGATTAGGTAGCTTTAAGGCTGCCGGCAGTCTGGTGGGGGCCAGCCTGCGTTGAATCTGAAACGAGTGTAGCGGAACGTTCGTTGCGGTCAATCATCAAACAGGACGCCGTCACCGGTGCCGGCCGATCCCGGCCAGCGGGGCCATCGACGCCCACCTATTGGTTTGTCGCCAATGCGCCGCGATAGCGCTCGGCCAGTTGCCCGACCCGCTGCACGTAATAGCGCGTTTCGCTGTAGGGCGGCACGCCCCCGTGGCGGTCCACCGCGCCCTCGCCCGCGTTGTAGCCGGCAGCCGCAAGGGTCAGGTCGCCATTGAAGCGCTTGAGCAGCCACGACAGGTACTGCACCCCGCCGCGGATGTTCTGCGCTGCATCATAGGAGTCGGTGACACCGAAGCGTGCAGCGGTCGGGGGCATCAGCTGCATCAGGCCCTGCGCCCCCGCGCGGCTGAGCGCAGTCGGGTTGTAGGCGGACTCGGCATGGATGATCGCCCGGACGATGGCTTCTTCCACGCCATACTGACGCGCGGCGGCACTGATTTCAGCCGAGAACGCCGTGGTGTTGAGCCGGACCGCGCCGAAATTGACACCCGGCTGGCTGCCGCAGGCGAAGCAGCGCTCGATGAAGCTGTAACGGATCGTCCGTACCTGCTGCAGGCTGGCGACCTGACGCGAGGGCCGCGCGCTGGTGTAATGACGGACCCCGTCCTGCATGTAGGAATACACCTGACCGCTGACCACGCGGCCCGCCTTCGCAGCAGGCTTGGGCACCGCAGGGGTCATCGCCGGTGGGGTGGCAGGCGCACTGAGCACGGCAGCGGTGGTGCTGGCCACGGCGGTTGCTGCGCCGATCATCCCGACCGGCACCGCCCCTGACGCAGGTGCTTCGCGGGTCACCGGGGCCGGTGCACGTGCTGCGGTGTCCGGCGCCGCCACCCGCGTGCGGCCGCTGTCGCGGGCGTAGCTGATGACGCTGCACTGGGCCCCGCCGATCCGCTTGCTGACGTAGCTGGTCCCGCCGTCGGCGCCGACGCACTTGTACAGGTTGCCGGCACTGGCCGGCACGGCAACCAGTGCAGCAGTGACGAATGCCGCGATCCCCAAGATCCCCTTCATGGGCGCGAGTGTCCCAGCTTGCGGGCCGGTTGCCAAGCACACCGCGCTCAACCGTCGCGTGAAGACGTGGGTTGCCGCAGCAGGTTGGACAGCTGCGCCGCCACGGCGGCGAGCTGCGCCTGCAGTGCGGGCGGGGTGATACGGATGGACAGCGGCGGCATGCCGATGCTGAGGATCTGGCCGGCCAGCATCGCCGCACTGTCGGCCCCCATCTCCAGAAGGCAATGATCGGGACCATCGGGCTGCAGAACGCCGCACCAGGGCGGCAGCTGGGCAAGGAGAACGTCGAACGCTCCCGCAAGCCGTAGTTCGGCGCGCAGAGTGAAAGGGGACTGGGTGACGGCGCGCTGCACCACGATGTCCGGCGTGGCCGGCAGCGGGCGCCGCAGTCCCTGTCCTGCGCCGGCCTGCACGGCATCGATGCGATCCACGCGATACGTACGCCAGTCGCTGCGCCCGCGGTCCCATGCCAGCAGGTACCAGCGCCGCCCGTAATTGACCAGGTGCTGGGCCTCCACCTGGCGTTGGGACACCTCACCGTCATGGCGGCGGTAGACGAACTCCAGGGCCGCGCAGTTGCCGCAGGCCACGGCAAGCCGGCCCAGCAGGTCCATGCCCACACCGGGCGCTTCGGACAGGGTCGAGGTGGCCGCGTGGATATCGCCGACCGGGTGTCTGGCCCTCCCCGGCCGCAGCGGCGCCAGCTTGGCCAGCACCGCCTGCGCGGTGTCCTCGATACCAGCCATGCTCGACGCAGCCGCACGCAGCGCAAGCGCTACGACGGTCGCCTCGCTTTCTTCCAGGACCAGAGGGAGGACCGGCGCCCCCGCCCCGAGCTGGTAGCCCCCACCGACGCCGGAAGAGGCCTTGATCGGATAGCCGAGTCCACGCAGGCGGTCGATGTCGCGCCGGATGCTGCGCCGGTCGACCTGCATGCGCTCGGCCAGGTCGGCCCCGGACCAGTGGCGGCGTGCCTGCAACAGGGCAATCAGTCGCAGCAGCCGCTGGGCGGTATGGCGCATCGAAAGGGAATCGAGGACAGAGGATGTCCGCAATGGTGCGCCACCATGGCCGCATCGTCCACCGGAGCACAGCCATGACCGACCCGCGCCACGTCACCCTTTTTCACGCATCCCCGTCGCGTTCCAGCGGCGTTCTCGTTCTGCTCGAAGCGCTGGCCGCCGACTACGAGCTGAAGGTCCTCGACCTCAAGCAGGGCGACAACCTGCTGCCGGACTACCTGGCGATCAACCCGATGGGCAAAGTGCCGGCGATCCTGCACGAGGGTGCGCTGGTGACCGAGCAGGGCGCGATCTACCAGTACCTGGCCGAGTTGTACCCGGAGGCCGGCCTCGCGCCCGCCATCGGCGATGCCCGTCGCGGCCCCTTCCTGCGCTGGCTGGCCTTCTACGGCGCCTGCTTCGAACCGGCGATGATCGACCTGGCGATGAAGCGCGATCCCGCCCCGCGCAGCATGTCACCCTATGTGGACGCCGCCACCGTGTTGCAGGTGGTGGAAGACCAGCTGGCCCGCACGGACTACCTGCTGGGTGACACGCCGTCCGCGGCCGATTTCCTCTGGGGCAGCGCGCTGGGCTGGATGGCCGGCTACGGTCTGCTGCAGCCGGGACCGGCGACAACGGCGTACGTCGCCCGCATGGCCGCGCACCCGGCGGTCAAGCGTGGCGCGGAAATCGATGCGGGGCTGGCCAGCGCCTGACGCTTCGCGCTGTCGCTGGCGACGTCCGGCCATGCGCCGGACGCCTCCGGCCAACTCCCTCGCCCGCAGCGTCCACGGCTGGGCGCTGTCGGCGCCCTGGCTCCGGTAAACTAGGCGGCTCTCCCGCCACCCGCCTGGATGGATCGCCATGACCGGGACGCCAGACGTCTTTCCGCCCGCCGCCCCCGGCGACCTGCCGCTCATCGCCCTTCCGACCGGGCCGCGCCGCCCGGGAACAGTGCGTGGAAAGCTGTACATCAAGACCCACGGCTGCCAGATGAACGAGTACGACTCGGCCAAGATGGCCGACGTGCT
>JAZBLM010000071.1:0-18018 GCA_037033225.1 Pseudomonadota bacterium | reverse complement strand
TGCGCTTCCATGCGATCAGTGACTCGGCGATCGTGTCCGGCCTGATCTTCCTGGCCCTGCGCGTGTATTCCGGCCGCTCGGCGCAGGAAATCCTCGCCACCGAGCCGACCTACATCCAGGACATCGGACTGTCGCGGCACCTGTCGCCAACCCGCAGCAACGGCGTGGCGGCGATGCTCGCCTTCATACACGAAACCGCGCAGGCACAGCTGCAGTCGACCGGCGCGTGAACCTGCCGTCACCCAGCGAAGAGACCGCCCGGACCCTGCTGGCGCGGCCCGGGTTCGGCAAGCTGCTGGCCTACCGCATCTTTGCGATGCTGTCCTACCAGGTGGTGGCGGTCACCGTGGGGTGGCATATCTACGAGATCACCCGCAACCCGTTTTCGCTCGGCCTGGTCGGCCTTGCAGAGGTCCTGCCGTTCTTCTGCGTAGCCCCCTTCGCCGGCTATCTGGTCGACCACCTTCCCCGTCGCAGGCTGGGAATAGCAGCGTGTACCGGGCTGGTCGCCACGGCGCTGATCCTGTGCGCGGTGACGCTGGAATGGCTGCCGTTCCATGGCGTCTGGCCGATCTATGCCGCCATCGCGCTGACCGGCATGGTCCGGGCCTTCCTCTCTCCGATCTACAATGCCCTGTTCGCGCGCGTACTGGAACGGCATCAGTTCGCCCGCGGCGCCGGGCTGGGCAGTGTGTTCTTCCAGGCCGGAATGGTGGTCGGCCCCGCGCTGGGCGGCGTCCTGGTGGGCTGGGGCGGCAAAGGGATGGCCTATGGCGTAGCCACCGCTTTCGCCCTCGTCGCGGTGGGCTGCCTGGCCACGTTGAAGGTCAGTGAGCCGGTACACCGCGGCCCGGCCGCGCCGATCTTCCGCAGCATCGCCGAAGGCGCGCGCTTCGTGGTCGGCAACCGCCTCATGGTCGGGGCGATGGCGCTGGACATGTTCTCGGTCCTGCTGGGCGGCGTGGTGGCGATGTTGCCTGCGTTCCTGCAGGAGATCCTGCATTACGGACCGGAAGGCCTGGGCATCCTGCGCGCCGCACCCGCACTGGGGTCGATCGCGGTGGGCCTGTGGCTTGCCCGGCATCCGCTGCAGCGGCACGCCGGGCGCGTGCTGTTGTTCGCTGTCGCTGGCTTTGGCCTGTGCGTGATCGGGTTCGGCCTCTCCCATCATTTCTGGCTGTCGGCGCTGATCCTGCTGTTCTACGGCGCCTTCGACGGCGTCTCGGTGGTGGTCCGTTCGACCATCCTGCAGCTGGCCACGCCGGAAGAGATGCGCGGCCGCGTTTCCTCCATCAACGGCATTTTCATCAGTTCGTCCAACGAACTGGGTGCCTTCTACGCTGGCACCATGGCGCGCTGGCTGGGTCTGGTGCCGGCGGTGGTGCTGGGCGGTTTCGCGGTGCTGAGCGTGGCCGGCATCACCGCGTGGAAGAATCCAACGCTGCGGCGGCTCAACCTGCGCGACCTGCAGTAGCGCCGGGCCATGCCCGGCGGGCGGCTGACGCGTGCCGGATGACGGCCAGCGGCCGTCACTACCGGGCGCCCTGGTGGCGCCGGGCCCTGCCCGGCGGCATGTGAAGCGACGGCCAGCGGCCGTCACTACCGAGGTACCGTCAGTCGTTGCAGCCCTGCAGCTTGAGGGTCTGGCCCTGGCGCAGGCTGTACGCGGGTGCCTTCAGTCCGTTGGCGCGTGCCAGCACGGGCACGTCACAGCTGTATTTCGCGGCGATCCGCCCCAGCGTTTCCCCGCGCGCCACCTTGTGCGACCGCACCGCCCGGGCACGCGGTGCGGCGGGACGCGGCGTCACCACCACCGGCGCGGCGGGTGCCGTGCCGACCACGCTCGCCTCGGCGGCCGCGACCGGCACCACACCGCCTACGGCCACGCTGCCGGTATAGGTCGCTGCGCTCGGGCGCACGATGGCCGCGTTGAGGTCGGCCGTGATCAGGGTGCGCGCCAGGTCCGCACGCGGGCCGCTGACGCAGTTGCGGGCATACAGGCCGGCGATCCGCGTGGTCGCATTGATCAGCGTACCGGCAGGAATCCAGCCATCGGCTTCGTAGCGGGGATTGAGGTTGCGCAGCGCGCGCATGTAGCCATCGCGGGTGCCCTGGCTGCCAAGGCAGATGGCCAGCTCGTAGATCGTGGTCGACTTGGCGAGCCGCACCGTCGCAGGCTGCGCATTGGCCTTCGGGAACTCCACCCCGTACTGCTGCGGGTGCAGGAAGATCCATGCCGCAGCGATCACCATCGGCACGTAGTCCTTGGTTTCAGCCGGGAACTCGTTGTAGACGCTGTCCACCCAGAAGCTCTGCCCCCCGCTCTGGCGGAACACGCGCAGCGCGCGGCCCTCGCCGCCGTTGTAGCCGGCCAGCGACAGTTCGATGTTGTTGTTGAGCTGGCGCATGCGCTCATTGAGATACGTCGCGCTGGCCTCGGCCGCACTGCGCGCATCAAAACGCGTGTCGAATCCGGTGCCGTCGTCGCCCAGGCCGAAGCGACGGCCCGTCGCTGGCATGAACTGCATCAGGCCGGCAGCTCCGGCACGTGAGGAGGCATGCACCCGCCCGTTCGATTCCTTCGCCATGATGCCGAACAGCAGCGCCTCGGGCAGACCGCGCTTCTCCCATTCCGGCCACATCACCGCACGCACGTTCTGGTAGTTCTCGTAGCTGGTCAACAGCGCCGGACGCATGTCGGTCAGCCAGCGTCGGATGCCCGCCTGGATGGCCGGGTTGTATTCCACCATGCTGTCGAAGGCATGCCGCTTGTCGTTCAACAACGCCGCAGCGCGCGCCGCTTCGGGAACGTCGGCCGCCAGGGGCCCGATGTGGTCCGGGTCGGCCTGCAGCGGACTGCCCGCTTCGTCGGCCACGGTGTCTTCGCCTTCGGCATCGGCATCGCGCTTGAGCAGGCGTTTATAGGTGGCCAGCAGCGTACTGACCTGGCAGCCCTTCTGTCCGACGCACGCACTCAGCACGTCCTCCATGTCCTCCAGCGCCGCATCGGCTTCGCCAGCACCCTTGGGGTCGGCGTTGGATACGCGCAGCAGGGCGTCCGTGTAGCGCTTCTCGGCAACGGCCATGCGCTGCTGCAGCGCCTCGGCCTTGGCCCGGTCGCGGCTGGAAACCCGCTGCGCGTGGGCATCGGGGACGGCCAGCAACAGGCTGGCGAAGGCCAGGACGGGCAAACCACGAGCAAGCAGGACAGGAACGGGCATTTTTGGCACTGTGTGCGAAACAGACAGGCAGAGTAGCGGGGCCGCCGAGGTCGGGGCAACCCGGACGGCGCGCTCGCACGGCAGCCGGTTAACATTGCGCGCATTCATCACGAGGGACGGACCATGGAACCGATTCTGCTCGGCAAAGGCATCACCAACGATGTGCCTGTCACCCTGCTGCCCAGGCTCGGCAATCGCCACGGCCTGGTTGCCGGTGCCACCGGTACCGGCAAGACCGTCACGCTGATGACACTGGCCGAAGGCTTCTCGCGGATCGGCGTACCGGTTTTCCTGGCCGATGTAAAGGGTGATGTGTCCGGCCTGGCGGTCGCAGGCGAAGGCAGCGACGCCTTGCTGCAACGTGCCGCGCAGATCGGCGTGACCGACTACGCGCCAGCGCCCAACCCTGCCATTTTCTGGGACCTGTACGGGAAGCTGGGTCATCCGGTGCGCACGACCGTAAGCGAGATGGGCCCTACCCTGCTCGCCCGCATCCTGGAGCTCAGCGACACGCAGGCAGGCGTGATGGACATCGTGTTCAAGCTCGCCGACGACCGCGGCCTGCTGCTGCTGGACCTCGACGATCTGCGCGCACTGCTCTCGCTGGTGGCCGAAGAGCGCAAGGATGTTTCCACCGAGTACGGCCTGGTCAGCGCCCAGTCGGTGGCCGCCATCCAGCGCGCCCTGCTTCGCCTGTCGCAGGACGGGGGCGAAGCATTCTTCGGCGAGCCGGCCCTGGAGCTTGCCGACCTCATGCGGGTCAACCACGATGGCCGCGGCGTGATCGGCATCCTGGCCGCCGATCAGCTCGTGCTCAAGCCGAGACTGTATTCCACCTTCCTGCTGTGGCTGCTGTCGGAACTGTTCGAGACGTTGCCGGAGGTGGGCGACCTGGAGAAGCCGAAGCTGGTCTTCATTTTCGACGAAGCGCACCTGCTGTTCGACGACGCCCCGCCCGCGCTGGTTCAGCGTATCGAGCAGGTGGTCCGCCTGATCCGCTCGAAAGGCGTCGGCGTGTATTTCTGCTCGCAGTTCCCTGATGACGTACCTGCCAACATCCTGGGCCAGCTGGGCAACCGCGTGCAGCACGCCCTGCGCGCGTTCACTCCGCGAGATCAGAAAGCCGTCAGGACCGCGGCCGAAACCTTCGTGCCGAATCCCGGGCTGGACGTCGTGCGGGTGCTCTCAGCGCTTGGTACCGGCGAAGCTCTCGTCTCCACCCTGCAGGACAAGGGCATCCCGATGCCGGTGCAGCAGACGCTGATCGCCCCGCCGCGGTGCAGGATGGGGCCGGTCAGCGAGGCCGAGCGGGCGCAGCTGCGCGCCAGCAGCCCGGTCGGCCTGCGCTACGACACCGCCGTCAACCGCGAGTCCGCGGCCGAACTGCTGGCCCGGCGCGCGGAGCAGGCCGTCGCCCGTACCGAGGCACCCAAGGCACGCACCCGCGAGCAGGATGATGCGCAGCAAGGCGGCTTTGGCCAGTCCATCAAGGATGCGATTTTTGGCACCCGCCGCCGGCAGGGCATGATCGAAACACTGGCCAAGCAAACCACGCGCACGGTGGGCAGCAAGCTGGGCAACCAGATCGTACGCGGCATCCTGGGCGGCATCTTCGGCGGCAAGCGCTGAGTCGCCGTAAGCTGTCGCGTTGTCGTCCATTGAGAGAACCCGATGTCGCGCTGGCGCCCCCCTGCAGAAAAGAGCACCGCCCTGATCACATCTGGAGGACATGCCCGGTTGAAGGCGGAGCTTGACGATCTGTGGCGCGTGCGTCGCCCCGACGTGGTCCGCGCCTTGGCGGCAGCCGCCGCCGAAGGAGATCGCTCGGAGAATGCGGAGTACACCTACCGCAAGAAGCAGCTGGGCGAGATCGACCGCCGCGTGCGCTACCTGAGCAAGCGGCTCGAGGCGCTGCGCGTTGTCGACGGCGAACCCAGTGATCCGCAGGCCGTGTTCTTCGGCGCCTGGGTGGAACTGGAGAACGTCGAGACGGCCGAACTCAGCCGCTATCGCATCGTGGGACCGGACGAAACCGACGCCGCCACCGGTTGGATCAGCATCGATTCACCGCTGGCGCGCGCCCTGTTGAAGAAACGGGTGGACGACGAATTCGAGGTTGACCTGCCGGGCGGACGTCATGGGTTTGCCGTCCTCTCCGTACAGTACGATGCGCCCGGCGGCCCTGCGCGCTGATGATCGCGCGCGCCGCGCCTGCCGATCATGGATCGGCACTACCGGTGCTGCCTGGCCAGGTAGAGTCGACCCATGGTCGACTGCTCTTGCGCCAATCGCAAAGGCGCAGGGTACGTGCGGCCCGCGCGCAACGGGCGGAAATAGTCCACGCGGGCACGGAACGCGGCATCCTGCGGCGAATGCCATCCGGGTATGCCGCCCATGGGCAGCGGGCGCAGTTCCAGCGGATCGTTCAACACCGCGCCTTCGGCGATCGCATGCGCCACTGCCGCAATGCCGGCCTCGTCCTCATCGCCCTGCACCACCACGCACTTGCCTACCAGCAGGCGGTCCGGCAGCAGCGCCTGCTCCATCAGCGCGTGCCCGACGACGGCCGCAATGCTGATATCACCGACGGCCCAGCGAGCAGCGCCGTGCACGAACAGCGCATCCCAGCCATGTGCATCCCACGCGGCCAACAGCGCCGGGGTCCGCACCCGCACGATCAACCCGGATTCATCGAACTGCGTGAGCGCCGCCTGCGCCCGGTTGCGTTGCCGTGTACCCATGCCGGCGATGTGGTGGCACTGACGCGCATTGAGCGCCACCTTCACATCAGGGTATACCGCCCAGACCAGCGCATTGAACAGGTCGTGCCAGTTGCGGGACCGCGTCGCGATCGTGCCGTGCTCGGCGATGCGCTGTTCGTAGTGGAGTCCATCGGCCAGAAGCGCGGCGTCCTGCACCGCCAGCCGCTTGCCCGGCAATGCGAGCCGGGCATTCAGTGCCTCGAGCGCAGGCCATTCAGCGCCGGCCAGCAGGTCAAGGAATGGCACAATGTCACGGTAGATTGGATGCGCGAAACGCGAGGCTGACACCCTCCCCCGTGCCGGTGCTTCGAAACGGCGCACGCCACCACCGTGTCCGGCAGCGGCTTGCGCTGTCACAGCATCTTCAGCTCAAGCGGGCGGCGCGCCGCTGCCGCCGGTGGCAACGCGTCGCCATAGAGGTCGTGGTCGTCGCTTTCAGTGATCTCCACATCCACGAATTCGCCGACCCGCAGCGCCACCTGGTCTGCATTCTGGATATGCACCAGGCCATCGATTTCCGGCGCGTCGGCCTTTGACCGGGCCACGGCGATATCGCCTTCGATCGCGTCCACCAGGCATTGCTGCACGGTGCCGATCTTGGCCTCCAGACGCGACGCCGAAATCTGTGCCTGCTTGTCCATGAAACGCGCCAGGCGCTCCTGCTTGACCTCTTCCGGCACCGGATCCGGCAGTGCGTTGGCCGTCGCACCTTCCACCGGGGAGTAGGCGAACGCGCCGACACGATCCAGCTGCGCCTCGTCCAGGAACGACAACAGCTCCTCGAACTCGGCCTCGGTTTCGCCGGGGAAGCCGACGATGAAGGTCGACCGCACGGTGATGTCCGGCGCGATGCGGCGCCAGTTCTGCACACGCTCGAGTGTCTTCTCCACTGCGCCCGGACGCTTCATCAGCCGCAGGATGCGCGGGCTGGCATGCTGGAACGGAATATCCAGGTACGGCAGGATGCGGTTTTCCGCCATCAGCGGCACCATATCGTCCACGTGCGGGTACGGGTATACGTAGTGCATGCGCACCCACGCATCCAGCTCCGACAGTCCTTCGCACAGCGACTTCATGCGCGTCTGGTAGGCCCTGTCACGCCACATGCGCTCGGCATACTTGACGTCGACGCCATACGCCGAAGTGTCCTGGGATACCACCAGCAGCTCGCGCACGCCACCGCGCACCAGGCGCTCGGCCTCACGCAGCACCTCATCCACCGGCCGCGAGACCAGCTTGCCGCGCATCGACGGGATGATGCAGAAACTGCAGTGATGGTTGCAGCCTTCGGAAATCTTCAGGTACGCGTAGTGGCGTGGGGTCAGCTTGATGCCATAGTCCGGTACCAGGTCCACGAACGGATTGTGCTGCGGCGGGATCGCCGCATGCACCGCTTCCATGACGCTCTGGTAGTCCTGTGGACCGGACACCGCCAGCACGTCTGGATACGCTTCGCGGATCTGCTCCGGACGCTTGCCCAGGCAACCGGTGACGATCACCTTGCCGTTGGCGTTCATCGCCTCGCCGATGGCGTCCAGCGATTCGGTAACCGCCGAATCGATGAAGCCACACGTATTGACCACCACCACGTCGGCGGCGTCGTAGGTGGGCACGATCTCGTAGCCCTCCACCCGCAACTGGGTGAGGATGCGCTCGGAATCGACAAGGGCCTTCGGGCAGCCAAGGCTGACGAAGCCGACTTTGGGGTTCAGCTGGGACATGGATCGCGGGACTCTGGGGGCCTGGGCCGGGCGTGGCCTGGGGGCCTGACCGGACAAGTATACCGGGCATGGCGCGGTCGCCCTGAATCCCTGTCCGGGCCGGGCGCGCCGGGCCCTTCGTCGCCGGCCGGATGCTTCCCTACGCCAGACCGGGTGCTGGCCTGCTGGTGCTGGTTGCGGCCAACGCGTCGAATGGAGTCGCAGGCACCGGCGTCATTGTTCCCCGCCCTGCTCTCTTTTACCGGCAAGGACATCCCTATGCACCCGCCACTCCGCATCGCCTGGTTCTTCGCCCCCTTCGTCCTTTCATGTGCGGCGCCCGCCAGCGCCGTGGTAGCGGGCGGCATGGCCTCCATCGCGCGCGACTACGTGGCCCAGCCAGGCGGCTACCTCGATCTGCAGACCCGGATCACCATCGAGCGGGAGCCTGGCTTCAACGGCCGCACCTACTGGGCGCATCAGTGGAAGTTCGTGGGTCCGGAGGGCGGCTACATCGGCCTGCAGCAGCGCAACGGGGACGCGAAGGCGCTCAATTTCTCCATCTGGGGGGCGACCGGCTGGGAGGCCGAAGCTGGGACGACGTGCGGGTTCTTCGGCCACGAAGGCAGCGGCGTGCAGTGCTCGATGCCTTTTCGCTGGGCCCAGGGCACGCCCTACCAGATCAGGGTCCAGGCCATCGCGCAGGACCGCTGGCGCGCGTCCGTGACCGATACCGTGACGGGCCAGACCCGCCTCGTCGCGACCATCCATGCCGCCGCTGGCAGCATGGGCATCAAGAATCTGGCCGAATGGGTCGAAGACTTCGCCCAAGGCAACGAGCAGCATGAGCGCTGCGAGGACGTGCCGACGACGAAGGCCACGTTCGATGTCCCGCGCCTGGAAGGCCGCATCCCGCTTCGCAGCCGCCCCCGCACCTACGGCAACTGCGCGCACATCGCGAAGGTTGCCTGCACGGCCGCGCAGCGCTGCACGGTCCAGGGCAACCCGTCGCCCGCTGCAGAGCGATAGGAGGCCGGACGGCGCTGCGGCGCGTTCAGACCCTTGAGATGATCAAAGCCACAGGAACGCGTGGGCGTGGGACTCAGGGCAACAGACCCAGGTGGCGCGCATGCGTCCGGACCAGCCCAGGATCCCGGAGGTTCACCGGAAGCTCGGGCAGCAGCAACCAGCGGTGCGCGTCTTCACGTGGCCCTTCGATCGGCTCCGCTCGGCCAACCCCGGCAGCGGGCGCGGCACTGGGCGCGGCACGGTTGCGCAGGAATGCCGCGCCCAGTGCCACGGTGTAGATCGTGCCCAGCGCGAGTGGCACCAGCGTGGCCACCATCGCCCTGCGGGGATCATCAGCCGGCCTTCCCAACGCCCCGCTGCCGTCGGCAGGACAGGTATTCCAGATGCCGTCCAGGCTGCTCCCGAGCACGGCCAGGGCAGTGTTCCGTGCCACTTCGGCCGGCGCGCGAAGTGCGACAGCGGTGATGGTGGAGATCATGTCGCGCACGCCTGCCTGGATGGGAAAGGGACGGGCAGTGTGGCAACCACGCAATGGTTGCGCTTGCATAAAGCGGCTGAAGGTGCCGGTTTGCGGTTGATCGCAGACGGGCCGCAGCGTCACCGACGATGCCATTCCACTTTTGCAGCAATGCGCATGGGAGATCCCGGGCAACCCTGTGCACGCTGGCACTGCGCAGGCGTGGAACCGAACCGCCCTGCGCCCGACCCCTGTGACAAGGAGCATTGCATGAACGCCTCCCGCCGCTTTTACCTGACGACAGTGCTGATGGCCTGCGGCGCGCCCGCCGCCCATTCCGCAGACGCCCTGTTTACCTGTTCCTACCAGCTGTACGAGAACGGCCAGCCGATCATACGCCGGGTGCAGTACGACGAACCGTCGCTCGATGTGGCAAAAGCGATGTTCGAGCGTTTCCTCGACGACCTGCGCGCGCAGGGCAGGCAGCCCCAGCACCTGGGCTGCCGCTGACCTTTGACGGCACACCCCGCCCTGACGCATTGCTGTCGCCACCAGGAGGATAATGATGCCCTGACCACCACGAGAGGCATGCAGACCATGGGCAACTGGATCACGCTGGACACCCACCACGGCAAGGCGCAGGCGTGGGAAGCGCTGCCCGAAGGCACACCGCGCGGTGCGCTGGTGGTCATCCAGGAAATCTTCGGGGTCAATGAGCACATGCGCGCGGTGGCCGAGCGATTCGCTGCCGAAGGCTATGCGGTCCTGGTACCGTCATTCTTCGACCTGTTGACCGATGACGCCTCTGCCTCTCCCCTGGAGCTGGCCTACGACGAGGACGGGGTCAGGGCCGGGCTGGATGCGGTCAACGCGCTCGGCGTGGAAAAAGCGCTGGTGCTGGTGCGCGCGGCCGCCACACGCCTGGCCGCACATGGCAAGGTCGGCACGGTCGGCTACTGCTGGGGTGGCAGCATCGCCCTGCTTGCCGCGCTTCGCCTGGGCCTGCCGTCAGTGAGCTACTACGGCGCCCGCAATGTGCACTACCTTGACGAAGCGCCGAAGGCGCCGGTGATGTTCCATTTCGGCAACCAGGACAAGAGCATCCCGCCGGAAGCGATCGCCGCCCATCGCGAAAAGCTGCCGCAGATGGCGACCTTCGTCTATCCGGCCGACCATGGCTTCAACCGCGACGTCGGACATGCGTATGATCCAGACAGCGCCGCCTTGGCGCTGCAACGCACCCTGGACTTCTTCACGGAGCATCTTGGATGAGCGATTTTGAACTGGATTCGCGCCTTGCCAATGACAGCGTACTGATAGCCGAAGGGCCGCTGTCACAGATCAGGCTGATGAACGACGAACGTTTCCCGTGGCTGGTGATCGTGCCGCGGCTGGCCGGCATCACCGAGTGGATCGAGCTTGATGGCGAGCAACAGGACAAGCTGCGCACTGAACTCAACCGCGCATCCAAGGCGCTGAAAGGCGCCGACGGGGTCCAGAAGATCAACATCGGGTCGCTGGGCAATATCGTTCGCCAGCTGCACTTCCACGTGATCGGGCGCCACGAGGGTGACCCGGCGTGGCCCGGACCGGTATGGGGCAATGGCCAGGCGCATCGCCACGCGCCGGATGAACTGCAGCGCCGTGTCGCATACTGGAAGGACAGGCTAGGATATCCGCCTCATTCCTGAGCACCTGCGGATTCCGATGCGTTTCAATCTTGTCGCTGCCATCCTGCTGATCCTGGTCGGGCTGTTCATGCTCGCCACCAATCTCGGCTGGACCAACATGAACTTCACCCGCCTGCTCACCACATGGTGGCCGGTCGGCCTGGTGGCAGTCGGCATTGGCATGCTGTTCGGCCGCGGGAAATAACGCCCCTCGCGAATGGCCCTGTCGTGCCGGCTTCAGCCGGCAGGGCCGGTCGCGGTCAGCCGGACGCTGCACGGCCGAACCCTTCACCCGGACGCCGGGGCAGGCTCAGGTGCGCGGCAGGGTAACCCCCGTCTGGCCCTGGTACTTGCCGCCGCGATCCTTGTAGGAGGTTTCGCAGATATCGTCCTGGTCGGCCTGGAAGAACAGCATCTGTGCCACGCCTTCGTTGGCATAGATGCGTGCCGGCAGCGGCGTGGTATTGCTGAACTCCAGCGTCACGTGGCCTTCCCACTCCGGCTCCAGCGGCGTGACGTTGACGATGATCCCGCAGCGCGCATAGGTGCTCTTGCCCAGGCAGACCACCAGGGTGTCGCGCGGAATGCGGAAGAACTCCACGGTCCGCGCCAGCGCGAAGCTGTTCGGTGGAATGATGCATTCATCGCCGACGATGTCCACGAAGCTCTTCGGATCGAAGTGCTTCGGATCGACGATCGTGGAATTGATGTTGGTGAACACCTTGAACTCGCGCGAGCAACGCACGTCGTAGCCGTAACTGGAGGTGCCGTAGCTGACGATGCGCTCGCCATTGGCCTGCTTCACCTGCCCCGCTTCGAACGGCTCGATCATGCCGTGCTGTTCGGACATGCGGCGGATCCAACGGTCACTCTTGATGCTCATGCTTGGTCCTGGCTTGAGGGAGGGCGCTGGCCCGGCAGGTGATTCTACAGGCTGGTACCGGTGCGAGGCTGCAGTCAAAGCAGCTGCGAAAGGATGGGAATGGAGGCGCGGGGCCGCTTGGAGAGCGCTTCGAGCAGCTGGCCGGCAGCGTGCCGGTACGCCTGTGCAGCACTGGACTCCGGCTGCGCGGCGGTGATCGGCGTGCCGGCATCCCCCTGTTCGCGGATGTCGATCTGCAGCGGCAGCGAGCCGAGCAGCGGAACCCCGTACTGCGCGGCCATCTTCTCGCCACCGCCGTGGCCGAACAGGTGCTCGACGTGGCCGCAGCTGCTGCACGTATGCACCGCCATGTTCTCCACGATACCCAGCACGGGCACCTCGACCTTCTCGAACATCTTCAGCGCCTTGCGCGCGTCCAGGGTGGCGATGTCCTGCGGGGTGGTGACGATCACCGCGCCGGCCAGCGGAATCTTCTGGGTCAGCGTCAGCTGGATGTCGCCGGTACCCGGCGGCAGGTCGATCAGAAGGACGTCCAGGTCATCCCACAGGGTGTCGTTGAAGAACTGCGTCATCGCCGAGGTCGCCATCGGACCGCGCCAGATCATCGGCGTCTCGTCTTCGATCAGGTAGCCGATCGACATGGTGTCCACGCCGAACGCACGCGGCGGCTCGATGCTCTTGTTGTCAGGGCTCTCGGGACGACCGGACAACCCCATCATGGCGGGCACCGAGGGGCCATAGATGTCTGCATCCAGCAGGCCAACGCGCGCACCGAGCTGCTGCAGGGCCACGGCCAGGTTCACCGACGTGGTGCTCTTGCCCACTCCGCCCTTGCCCGAGGCCACGGCCACCACGTTGCGGATGCGCGCGTGCGGGGTCAGCCCTTTCTGGACCTGGCTGGCGTGCGGGCGGCGTTGCGGGTTGTTCACTGCGAGGACTCCGGGGGGCGTAGGAAACAGCCCCGGGATGATACCAGTGCCGCCGGCGGCCTCCGGCGCCCGGTGCGGAACGCGGATCGGCTGGATTGACGGCCAGCGGCGGTGACTACCGTATGGATGGGTTGATGGCCGGCACCCGACCTGCGCTGTCCCGTTCTTGACGCGGCGCGCTTTGTTGTTCATCTTGCCGTCATCATCCATTCGGACGGAACTGGGGACGCTTCACCTCTATGGAAACGAACATGAAACACGCCCGGCGCGCGATCAGCGCGGCACTGCTGCTGGCCTCCAGCGGCCTGCAGGCCGCCGTCACGCCGCTGCCCGTCAGTGACTTCAGCAAGATCCCCGCCATCCAGTCGGTCACCATGAGTGCGGATGGCAAGCAGCTGGTGGCGATCATCGCCTCCCCCGGCTCGGACAACGGGGATACGGCGCTGGCCAACTGGAACCTCGACAACCTCGACGCTGGCCCGGTGGCGATCACCCCATCGGGTGACCGCATGAAGTTCATCGCCGCCAGTGCGTTGAAGGCCGGTCGCAACCTGGTGCTTGGCCGGCAGGAATTCACCGGGCCGCTCGGCGGCTGTGGCGAAGGCAACTCGGTCGGCTCCACCCGCACCTTCCTGACCAAGGCCTATCTCACCGACGCCAGCCAGAAGAAGTTCGACGAGGCATTCGCCGACAACACCCGCAAGCTCGGCATCAGTGAGCAGACCCAGCGCTGCCTTGAGATCGCCGGCACCGCTTCGCTGCTGGACCTGCTGCCGCTGGACCCGGACCGGGTCATCATTTCCCAGCTCAACCAGAGCACGCTGTCGGCGAACTACTATCTGTTCAACCTGAAGACCGGGCAGACCGAGCTGCTGTTCCGCGGTGACGCGCGCTCTTCCCCGGGCCTGTTCCATCCGCGTACCGGTGAGCTGCTTACGCGCGTGCAGATCGAGCCCGCCGGCGCGAACGAGTACGAGCAGCAGACCTTCATCAAGAACGCATCATCGAAACAGTTCGAGAAGCATGAGCCGCTCACCACGCGGTTGACCGATCGTTACACGATGGACATCGTCGGCATCGACGAAGACAGCGGCAAACTGTACGTGCTCACCGACCGCTTCTCCGAGCAGGTCCAGGCCCGCCTGTACGACCCATCGACGCGCAGCTTCGACAAGGAGCCACTGGCGGCCCACCCCGAATACCCCATTGGCGCGCTCGTGCTGGGTACCCGGACCAGCAACTTCAACAAAGTGCTGGGGTTCCGGGTGGATGGCCCGCGTCCGCAGACGGTGTACGTCGATCCGCAGATGAAGGGCCTGCAGGAGGGGCTGCAGAAGGCTTACCCGGGCCAGTACGTGTCGATCACCGGCTACAACGATGATCTGTCGCGCGTGCTGTTCACCACCAACAGCGCCTCCACGCCGACGACCTATTACATCCTGAGCGACCGGAAGGCGGTCACCCCGCTGGGCAGCGAACGCCCGTGGGTGGACGGCAAGCGGATCGGCGAACAGCGCTGGGTGACCTACAAGGCCCGCGACGGACGCAGCATTCCCGCCATCGTGGACCTGCCCGCAGGCTGGAAACAGGGCGACGCGCCGCTACCGGCACTGGTGCATCCGCATGGCGGCCCCTGGGCACGCGACTACACCGGCTGGGACATGTCGGGCTGGGTGCCCTTCTTCACCTCGCGTGGCTATGCCGTGATCCGGCCCCAGTACCGGGGCTCGACCGGCTTTGGACGCGAGCACTGGATCGCCGGTGACAGGCAGTGGGGCCTGAAGATGCAGGACGACAATGACGATGCCGCTGCCTGGCTGGTCAGCCAAGGCATTGCCAACAAGGACCGCATCGCGCTGTTCGGCTACTCCTATGGCGGTTTCGCCGCAGCGGCAGCAACGGTGCGCAGCCCCTCGCCGTACCAATGCGCCATTGCCGGCGCGCCGGTCACCGACCTTGCACGCCTGGGCGTGTCCTGGAGCGAGAACCGGCTGCAGCGCATCCTGCAGGGTCAGACGGTCAAGGGCATGGACCCGATGGCCAACGCGGACAAGGCCACCATCCCGGTGCTGCTGTACGTCGGTGACCGCGACGTCCGCACGCCCTCCTTCCATGCCCGCTCGTTCTACAACGCGGTCCAGGGCAAGGTGCCGGCCAGGTTCGAGCTGATCCCGGAAATGCCCCACAGCATGCCGTGGTACCCGACCCACTACCAGGCCACGCTGCCGCTCATGGAGACCTTCCTGGCGCAACAATGCGGTCCCGACGGACTCTGATCTGATCGACGTTCCGTCCCGTACCTGAATACTGTGACGAAAGCCCTCTCCGGCCTGAACCGGAGGGGGCTTTTTTCCTTTATGAACGATAAATATCAGCAACATCAATAGGTTACGAAATTTTAGCATTCATATTGCATTTAGCTTTTCCCCTGCATACACTCGGTTAACGGAACATAACAAGCAGGGGTTTTACCAGAATGCGCAAAGCCAACCACCTCTCCACGCCAAGCCGCATGCCACTCGCGCTGGCCGTGCTTGCCTGCCTGCAGGCAGCACCGGTCCTGGCCCAGGACAACACCACGCAGGAAGCGGTGGAGTCGAACGCAAGCCCGTCCACGACCCGTGCGACCGACCTGGACAAGGTCAGCGTCACCGGCTCGCTGATCCGCCGTGCGGACTACGAGACCGCCTCTCCGGTCTTCACCATCGACACCGAGCGCAACGCTGCGCAGGGTCAGGTGAACGTCGGCGAATTCCTGCAGCGCTCCGCCATCGGCGCAGCTGAAACCCAGATCACCCACCAGTTCGGCGGCTTCGTCGTTGACGGCGGCACCGGCGTGCAGACCTTCTCGCTGCGCGGCCTGGGCGCCAACCGTACCCTGGTGCTGCTTGACGGCCAGCGTCCCGGCCCTGCGGGCACCCGCGGCGCCGTCGGCGCCTTCGATCTGAACGTGATCCCGACCGCCGTGCTGCAGCGCGCGGAAATCGTCAAGGACGGCTCGTCCTCGATCTACGGTTCCGACGCCGTCGCCGGCGTGGTCAACCTGATCACCAAGAAGAACTTCGATCGTCCCGAGCTCACCGTCACCTCGCGCATCCCGACCGAAGGCGGCGGCGAAGTCTTCGCCGCGTCGCTGGCCAATGGCTGGAGCTTCGACAACGGCAGCGTCGTCGCAGCCGTGGAGTGGTACCGCCACAACGAGATGACCCGTGGCGACCGCGACTTCCTCAAGTGCGGCGAAGACCTGATCAAGGATGCCGACGGCAACCGCATCGACCGCCAGGATCGTTCGATCAACGCCGGCACGCCGCTGGCCAACTGCAACAACCTGCTGCACAACGTCATCGACGAATACGATTCGCCGATCCGCTACGTGCCCTCGCCGGATGGCAGCACGGTCGGGCCGTTCGCCGGCTACCGTCCGCGTGGCAATCGCACCTATGCCAATGCACCGGTCGCGTTCTACGAAGAACCGCTGAACTTCTCGCGTTGGGGCGAGAGCCACATCATGAACCGCCAGGAGCGCAAGTCGGCTTACCTGGCCACTGATTTCGGCTTTGACTCGTTCAACTGGAAGACCCAGTTCCTCTACAACAAGCGCACCACCGACAACTTCCAGTGGCGCCAGTTCTTCCCGACCGTGGAAGCTCCGGGCACCACCAACGGCTATGCCCAGCCGGTGCTGCCGTTCAAGTCGCAGTCGCACACCGAGGTCGACTACTTCTACGGCGCGACCAAGTTCGACGGCCTGTTCAGCGGCACCGACACCTGGGGCTGGGAAGTCAACGGCAACTACAGCCGTTCCAGTGGCAAGTACAACACGCTGGGCATCCGCAACTCGATCACCGGCGACCTGCTGACCGAAGGCGCGGGTGAGACCCCCGCAGCAAACTACTTCGACCCGGGCTACCTGAGCGGTGCCAAGGTCGACGAACTGGTCGACATCCTGGGCGTGTGGGCGCCGGGCAAGACCACCTACGACCAGTACAGCATCAATGCCGTGTTCACCGGCGAGCTGTTCGACCTGCCGGCCGGCGCCGTCGGTACCGCCGTTGGTTTTGAATACCGCAACTACAAGATCAACGACCAGCCGGGCGTGGAGTACAAGGATCTGTGGGGCGCGTCGACCGCCGACCAGACCAAGGGCGAAGACAAGGTCAAGGAAGCCTTCGTCGAGTTCGACATCCCGCTGCTGAAGGGCATCACCGGCATCGAGTCGCTGAGCGCCAATGCCTCCGGCCGCATCTTCGAGTATGACTCGGTCGATGGCAGCGATTCGGTGTGGAAGCTCGGCCTGAACTGGCAGATCATCCCGTCGCTGCGCGTCCGCGGCACGCTGGGCACGTCTTACCGCGCCCCGGGCCTGTACGAGCTGTACCTGGGCAACCAGACCGGCTTCCAGGCACAGACCGCGATCGATCCCTGCATCCGCTGGGGCGAGAGCACCAACACCAACGTGCAGGCCAACTGCGGCGCGGCAGGCATCCCGGCCGATTACACCGGTGCCGGCTCCAGCGCGACCGTGTTCACCAGCGGCGGCGCCGGCAACCTGTCGCCGGAAACGTCGCGGGCCAAGAGCGCCGGTATCGTGTTCACCCCGTCGTTCACCGACCTCAGCATCGCGATCGACTATTTCGACTACAAGGTCATGGGGCAGATCACCGCACTGGGCTCGGCCGACATCGTCGATGGCTGCTACAGCGCGACGACCTTCCCGAACCGATACTGCGAGCTGCTGGTGCGCAATCCGACCACCGGTCCGGATGCCAACTCGATCCGCGAGATCTACGCGCAGTACCTGAACATCAACCAGCAGCGCACGCGGGGCTGGGACCTGACGGCGAACTGGGAGCGTGAGTTCGGCTTCGGCACCTTCGCGATCGATACCCAGGTCACCTACACCGTCGAAGACGTGGCGCAGATCTTCGACTCGGCCGAGGCCAGCGGCCTGGCGGATTCGGACCAGCTGGGCTACATCGGCCGTCCGGACATCGTGGCCAACCTGGGCCTGACCCTGGAGCGCGGCGACTGGAGCTACAACTGGTTGACCCAGTACATCGGCAAGACGGAAGAAAAGGACCTCAACAACGTCTTCACCTACCAGGGCCGGCCGAACTCCTACCGCGACCTGACCGCCGACGCCCGCCTGTACCACACCGCCTCGGTGAGCTACGAGCAGGCAGACTGGGAAATCCTGGTCGGTGTGTCCAACGTGTTCAACACCAAGCCGGCGCTGATCTCCACCGGTGCGGGCAGCCGCTACGGCAACACGGCGGCCTTCGCTACCCAGTACGACCTGTACGGCCGGACCCCGTACGTGCGCCTGAAGTACAAGTTCTGATCGCACTCCGGTCAGTGACCTGAAGG